>NZ_JBNPLL010000019.1:0-43338 GCF_050313455.1 Collinsella sp. SGI.180 | reverse complement strand
AGTGCGCAGCGGGGGTTCTTTCATGTCCGAGGACACGCCGGAAAGGAAGGTCGCCCTCGGGCCGAACATACAAGACAGCTTACGCGACGGTGTAAACCCAGTTGTGCTTATCCTCGACAGCACCAGACTGAATACCAGTCAGGGTCTCGCGAAGTTTCTTCATAACAGGGCCGATCTCGGTGCAGCCAGCCGGGAAGGTCACGGTCTCGTCGGCACCATAAACCTTGTTGTCAATCTCGCCGACCGGGGAGATAACAGCAGCGGTGCCGCACAGACCGCACTCGACAAAGGTGCCGGCCTTGACCTCGGCCCACTCGACGGGACGCTGATCAACGGTCATGCCCAGGTCCTGAGCGACCTGAACGAGCGAGCGACGGGTGATGGAGGGCAGGATCGAGTCGGTGTGCGACTGCGGAACGACGAGGGTGCCGTCCTCTTTCACGAACAGGACGTTGGCGCCACCGGTCTCCTCGACATAGGTGCGAGACTCGGAGTCAAGATACAGGTTCTCGGCATAGCCCTCGCGATGGGCCTCCATCGTGGGCTTAAGGGACATGGCGTAGTTCAGGCCGGCCTTGATGTTGCCGGTGCCATGCGGGGCTGCACGGTCATACTCGGAAACGCGCAGCTTAACGGGCTTAAGGCCGCCCTTAAAGTACGGACCGACCGGAGTCACGAGAATGCGGAATGTGTACTCAGGAGCAGGAGCCACGCCAATCACGTCACCAGAGCCAATCATAAACGGACGCACGTACAGGGTCGCACCGGAGCCGAAAGGCGGAACCCAGGCGGCGTTGGCAGAAACGACCTGCTTGACGGCCTCAACGAACTTGTCCTTGGGGAACGGGGGCATCTCGAGGCGCTGGGCAGAGTTATACATGCGCTCAGCGTTCATGTCGGGACGGAAGCAGACGATGCTGCCATCCTCGGCGGTGTAGGCCTTCAGGCCCTCAAAGACCTCCTGGCAGTAATGGAAGATGCCGCCGCACTCGGAGACATGCATGGTGTGGTCGGTGGTCAGGCCGCCCTCGTCCCACTCGCCATCCTTCCAATGAGCCTCGTAGCTGTAATCGGTCTTCATGTAGCCAAAGCCGAGGCTACCCCAATCGATATCCTTCTTCTCGACAGTCATATGTCGCTCCTTACATACACAGTTGCATACTCGCGAACCCGCACGCAAGGACCGAGGCCGACCGTGTCGCAACGTCGAACGCCCGGAGCGTAGAGCCGGACGGGACACGCGGGCAACATCGAAGCCGATGGCACGTCGATTCGCATGGACGAGATTGTACTCCCCGCGCGCGTCGGATAAAACGTTTTTCTTTAACTAAGTAAAGTATTTTCATTTGACCGAAACTAAAGAGGCCCGCCACCGTAAACGGTGACGGGCCTCAACGACGCGATTTGTGCGCCAGCTCGAACTACGCGTTCTATTTGCCCAGCTTAGCCTTAACCAGGCCGACTACAGTCGGGATGATCGACACGGCTACGATGCCAATGATCAGCAACTCAAAGTGCTCCTGCACAAAGGGGATGCCACCAAAGAAGTAGCCCAGCAGTGTAAAGACCGTCGACCAGGTAATGCCGCCCAGCACGTTGTAGATGACAAAGTTGCGCCAGTGCATGCCGCCCATGCCGGCAATGAAGGGCACAAAGGTGCGGATAAACGGGAAGAAGCGGCCGAGGAAGATGGCCAGGTGACCCCACTTGTCCAAGAAGTCCTCGGACTTTTTGATACGCTCGGGCGTCATGGCCTTGACCTTGCCCGAAGCGATGATCTTTTTGCCAAAGAAGTGACCGATCATAAAGTTGCACTGGTCGCCCAGGATGGCAGCAGCCCATGCTACGGCCAGCAGGGCCACGATGTTAAAGCCACCGTTATGGGCAAAGAAGCCCGAAGCAAACAGCAGTGAATCGCCGGGGAGGAACGGGAAGAACACCACGCCTGTCTCAACGAAGATAATGAGGAACACGCAGCCGTAGGCCATAAGCGGGCCGGCGGCGATCCAGCTGGCAATCGCGGTGCGCGGGTCTTTGAGTAGCTCGGCGATAAAATTGATGAAACCCATGAAGTAAAACCTCTCAGTTGTGGGCGCGGATACGTCCAAGTTGACCAGTATACGGTTGCGGTGCCCCCTCGTGCGCAACCCCACAAAAGCATGACTCCATTACCAGCAAGTTTGCATAACTGACACCTGTCATGCAAAGCCGCCAAGATTATTCTTCCTAATCCCTAGCGAATCGCTATACTTTATTGAATCGCATTGCCATGGCGCTAAGGGAGGGCGGCCGGTGAGCTTTATCAATACCATTCGCGAGGACATCAAGACCGTCCAGACGCAGGACCCCGCCGCGCAAAACGGTTTGGTCATCTTCCTTTCCTATCCTGGCCTGCACGCCAAGTGGAACCACGTGCCCGAGCACTGGCTGTGGGAGCACGGTCATCGCTCGCTCGCCCGTGTGCTCTCGCAAATCACCCGCCACATCACCGGGGTCGAGATTCATCCCGCTGCACAGATCGGCAAGCATTTCTTTATCGACCACGCCATGGGCGTCGTCATCGGCGAAACCACCATCGTGGGCGACAACTGCGTGCTCTACCAGGGCGTCACGCTTGGCGGCACCGGCAACGAAACCGGCAAGCGCCACCCCACCCTGGGCAACAACGTCACCGTGGGCACGGGCGCCAAGGTGCTCGGCAACATTCGCATCGGCAACAACGTCAAAATCGGCGGCAACTCGGTTGTCGTCAAGGACGTGCCCGACAACTGCACCGTCGTGGGCGTACCGGGACGCATCATCAAGCGCAACGGCTGCCGCGTGTTCGAGGAGAGCTTCGACGCCAAGCAGCACCGCGAGTACATGCCTGACGATGCCGCCGAGCAGTCCGCCCTCAACCGTCAGGGCATCACCGAGAACGCCCGCCGCGTCAAAGAACTCGAGCAAGAGGTAGCCGAGCTCAAAGCCCTCGTTGCCAAACTTGTGGACGAACGCTAGACACGGACGGCCAATGACAACATTCACGCCAGCGCAAAGGCGCGCCTGGGAATCTATCCCCGGCGCGCCTTATTTCCGATGCGACAAGGGGGCCGCCCCCATGTCGCATTATGCGAACTGGCTCAGATAGAGGTCGGCGTAGGCGCCTTCGGCAGCCAGCAACTCCTTATGCGTGCCCTGCTCGATAATGTTGCCGTGATCCATGACCAAGATCAGGTCGGCGTCCACGATCGTCGACAGGCGATGCGCGATCACAAAACTCGTGCGCCCGCGCATAAGCGCATCCATAGCACGGCCGATGGCGAGCTCGGTGCGCGTATCCACGCTCGACGTCGCCTCGTCCAGGATGAGAATCGCCGGGTTGTTGAGCAGCACGCGTGCGATGGTCAACAGTTGACGCTGCCCTTGGCTAATGCTCTCGGCATCGTTGGCCACCCGCGTGTCATAACCCTGCGGCATGGTGCGCACAAAGAAGTCGACCTGCGCGGCGCGCGCAGCCGCCACGATCTCGTCGCGCGTCGCCTCTGGACAGCCGTAGGCGATGTTTTCGGCAATCGTGCCATCGAATAGCCAGGCGTCCTGCAGCACCATGCCAAACTGCTGGCGCAGCTCGCCGCGGTCCATACCGCTCGTGTCCACGCCGTCGAGCGTAATGCGCCCGCCATCGATCTCGTAAAAACGCATGAGCAGGTTGATGAGCGTGGTCTTGCCCGCGCCCGTGGTTCCCACCACGGCGATCTTCTGGCCCGGCTCGGCGGTAAACGACACGTCACGCATAAGCGGCTTGTCGGGCGAATAACCAAAACGCACGTGCTCAAAGGAGACGCGGCCCTCAATGCGACCCGGCAGCCTGGCAGCCTCACCCGGCAGCGGATCGGCTTCCATCTCGGGCTCATCGAGCAGGTCGAACACGCGCTCCGCACTCGCCAGCGCGCTCTGCAGCGAGTTGAAAGTGAACGACAGCTGCGTCATGGGTTCGGACGCCCCGTAGATAAACTGGAAGAACGCCTGGAACACGCCGACGGTCATGTGGCCGGCGACCAGCATGCTGCAGCCCACCAGCGCGATCACGATCTGCGCCAAACGGCCGATAAAGCGAACCGCAGGGCCGACGGCATTGATCATAAAGTCGGCCTTGGTACTCACGCGCGCTAGCTCCCTCGAGGCCTCGTGCACCTCGGCAGAGCTCTGATGCTCGCGGTTGAATGCGCGAATCACCAAACGGCCTGAATAGCCTTCCTCGACCGCGCTCGTGATTTTGGACACCCACTCCTGACGCTCGCCCGTCACATCATGCGTTCGGCGCGAAACCACCTTGGTCACCAGCAACGATACCGCCGTAAAGCCCAAAAAGACCAACGTGAGCTTGACGCTATAGACAAACATCATGATGATGGCACCCGTCACGGTACCGATCGATACCAGCAGCTGCAGCAATCCGCGCTGCATACTCTCGGACATCTTGTCCAAGTCGTTGGTCGCGCGGCTGACCACTTCGCCGGGTCGATGCGCGTCAAAGTAGGCGAGCGGCAGGCGGCTGAGCTTCTGCGCGATGCGGTTGCGCAGACGCAGGTTGAGTCGCTCGGCGACGCTCGACATCAAAAAACTCTGCAGCGCATAGAACGATCCGGCGGCTGTCCAGATCAAAAAGTAGACAAAGATGGTCTTACCGCACTGGTCCCAGGTGATGCTGAAGGTAGTTCCGCTGGCAAACGCCACCTGTATATGGCCCCACAGCTCGTCGATAACATGAGCGCTATATGCCGGCGCGGCGGTGTTAAAGATGACGTAGAACACAATGCTCGCGAATACAATATAGAAGCGCCAATGGTCGCCGGCGGCCTCGCTCCACAAGCGGCGCACCGTCGCCCAGGTATCCCGGGGCGTCTCGTCCTCTTCTTCGTCGTCCACGTCGCGCATACGCTCTGCCTCGGCACGGGCGCGCTCGTCCTCGGCACGCTCGTTTTCCTCGTACAGCGCCTGGCGACGAGCCTCGCGCTCGGCCGCGGCCCTGGCGGCGGCATCCAGCTCGGTCGACGCGACAGACTGCTCGACCGCTTCCTCGGCCGCGTCCACAACGACGGCATCGATAGCGTCGCTGCGCTTCTTGAGCTCCTCGGTCATGCTACTCACCTCCCTTCATCTGCGATTCCGCGATGGCGCGGTACACCTCGCAGGTTTCCATAAGTTCCTCGTGTGCGCCCAGGCCCACGACCTCGCCATCCTTGAGCACGACAATCTGGTCGGCATGCAAAATCGTCGAGATGCGCTGCGCGATGATGAGCACCGCGGCGTCGCGCGTCTCGTCCTGCAGCGCATGGCGCAAGGCCGCATCGGTTTTAAAGTCCAGGGCCGAAAAACTGTCATCGAAGATATACAGATCGGCATGCTTCATGAGCGCACGGGCAATTGCCAGACGCTGGCGCTGGCCGCCCGAAAAGTTCGTACCGCCCTGGGCAACCGGAGTATCGAGCCCCTGCGGCTGATCGAGCACAAAGGTGCTCTGGGCAACCTGCAGCGCATGAAGCATGTCCGCCTCGGTCGCGTCCTCGTTGCCAAAGCGCAGATTGCTTGCCACGGTGCCCGAGAACAGCCACGCCTTCTGCGGCACATAGGCGATGCGCCCGCGAATCTCATCTTGCGAAAGCTCGCGCAGATCGATGCCGTCCAGGCGAATGGCGCCCTTGGTGGCATCGTGGAAGCGCAGCAGAAGCTTTGCCACCGTCGACTTGCCCGAGCCCGTCGAGCCCACAATCGCGGTCGTCTGACCGCGACGACAGGCAAAGCTCAGGTCGCACAGGGTGTCCTCGTCGGCGTCGTCAAAGCGAAACGACATGTGGTCGAACACGGCAACAGCATCCGCATCGTCCTCGGAGGCAGGCGTCCCGTCACCCAGCGTACGCTCGCCGTCCACGATGCTCGGCTCAATCTCCAACACCCGCTGCGCACGGTTCAGGCACGCGGCAGCACGCGGAAGCGTCAGCACCACCATCTGGGCCATCATCACAAAGAACAGGATCAGAATTGCATACTCCAGCACCGCCGAGATACTCGCAATCTGCATGGCGTGGGCGCCCACCCGGTTACCGCCCACCCACAGCACCGCCACCTCGGCGATGTTCATCAAAAAGAAGCTGGAGCTGTCAAGGCCCACAAACAGGTGGTTGACCTTTATGGCGTTGGCGGCGTAGTCGCTAAACACCTCGTCCAGGCGCCGCTCCTCGTGATGCTCTTTATTAAAAGCACGAATAACGCGCACGCCCACAATATTCTCGCGCAGCACCACGTTCATGCGGTCGATAAAGCCCTGTAGGCGCATAAAAATCGGTGCCGCATTGGCAACCGTAAAGACCGCCGCAACCAGCACGATCGCAACCACGACGCCCAGAAGCACGCCCATAGCCGGATCGATAAACCAGGCGAAGATGATGCCCGCCACCGCCAGGAACGGCACGGGCAGCACCAGCTGAATCGTCTGAAGGACAGCCTGTTGAATCACGTTGATGTCGTTGAGTGAGCGCGTGATCATCGATCCGGTGCCAAAGCGCTCAAAATCGCTGGCAGACAGCTCGAGTGATTTGTCGTAGACGGCATTGCGGATGTCGCAGGCCACGTTAGCCGCCAGACGCGCCGAAAGATAGCAGCCCAGCACCGTGCCGCCGCTAGCCATGCTCGTCGCGATAAACATGTATAGGCCGTTGCATAAGATGTAGTCGACATCGCCCGTGGTAATGCCGGTGTTGACCATGTTCGCCAGCATCGTGGGAACCAACAGCGTACCGACGTTATCCACCAGCAGCGCCAGCAGCGTCACTGCGACAAGCCCTCGATAGGGCTTCAAAAACCTCATTAACAGTCGCACGACTCACCCTCACCTTGATTCTCGGCAGCGATATGCTGCTTAAAGACATCGCACTCATCGCCGAGCGCATGGGAAAATTTTTCGATTAGGCGCATGATTTCGCGCTGTTCCCAGAGCTCGAGCACTTCGAAAGCCTGTTGCTCGGCTTCTTGCGCCGGCAGCGCATATTGCTCGGCAAACCGCATGCCCGCTTCGGTCAAACGCACAACCTTGTTCTTACGGCTGCCTTCGGCAAACTCCAACGTTGCGAAGCCCCGCGCCGTCAAGGTTTTAATTGCCGAGTTGATGGTCTGCTTGCTGTAGAACCATTCGCTTGTCAGACGGCTTACGGCAATACTGCCGCCTGCCGTGCTGGTATCGACGAGCATCCAGTAAGCGCAGTCCGAAAGGCCGCAGGCGCGCGAGAACTCCGAATAGATATGGTCGAGTCCATTGAGCAACCGGTCGAAGTCGGCCGGCGTAACCGCACTATTCATCTATCCCACCATTCGATTGTCCGATTTTTGACCAATTTTATGTCTCTAGATTAGTCCGAGTTTTGACTATCGTCAACAGGTTCTCCGCAAATGCCTGCACTTTTATGGCCTATCGGCAGAAAAAGACCGCCGGCGCGGGGGCGGCGCCAGCGGTCACGTGAAAATCGGGTTTTATTGCCTGTTAAGCGGCGACGGCCTCGTAGACCGTAGCGCCCGAGAAGCTATCGTGCAGGCTTTTGCCGCAGATCCAAGGCAGCTCGACGACCTCGCAGAGCGTGTTGACCAGCTCGGAGCAGTCAGTAAAGTGGCCCTTATCGTTGAGGGCCTCGCAATCCTGAACACGCCAATAGCCATCGGTGTGCGTGATGTAGTACTCGTGATCGTCAATCCTCACAAAAGCGCGCGTCTTGGAACGCAGCAGCTTCAGAAATCCTTCGAAATCGGTCTCGACGACATCCCCAGCCTGGAACATGATAGTTACCTCCTGGCCCGGCGCCACCACGGCGCGTTGATAAACGTTGGTACTTCTTTAGTAAAACCTTTATCAGAGGTTATGCGTTCGTCATTTAGGCAAGTGGTAAAAACCGCAGGGCAGACGGGATAAAACGTTTAACCATCCCATTGGCTTGTCACATTTTAAAGGTACTTTTATGCAAACCTACTTTCCCAATTGGAATCTATCCTTTTGCCGGGCACTTGACCGTCTATCGTTTGAGCCCGACGGGTATGAACGGGGCATCTGCAACGCCACCGCAAGGAGACACCATGGAGACTATCGAAGCGCTCATTCACCGCCGCAGCTGCCGCAAATACAGCGATCGTCCCGTCGAGGCCGAAAAGCTTGCACGTATTATCGAAGCCGGCCAATATGCACCGAGCGGCATGGGCCGCCAGCCGGTGACGTTTGTCGCCGTCACCAACCCCGCGACCGTCGAGCGTCTCTCACAGCTCAACGCCCAGGTCATGGGCAGCAACAGCGACCCCTTCTATGGCGCCAAGACCGTTGTGGTGGTGCTGGTTGACCGCAGCGTGCCCACACATCTGGAAGACGGCTCACTCGCCATGGGCAACTTGCTCAACGCCGCCTATGCACTGGGTGTCGATTCGTGCTGGATTCACCGCGCGCATGAGGTCTTTGACTCGCCCGAGGGCCTGGAGCTGCTGGCCAGCTGGGGCCTGCCCGCCGACGGCAGCCTGCGCGGTGTCGGTAACTGCATTCTGGGCTATGCCGAGGACACGCTACCCGAGGCAAAGCCGCGCCGCGACAACGTGGTGTACGTTAGGTAATTTGTTCCGCCGTTCTACCGAACGGCGGACCACTTGACGCTGCGCGGGCCGCATTCACGCCAATTTGACGTTCAGTTTCGAGGACGCGACCAGAAGGTCAGCGCCCTCTCATTTCGCGTCACCTTGGCGCAAATGCAGCCCGCTCGCTGTTGGCGACTGACATCGAATGAGCTGCTGCTGGCATTCGACACTTGGGCAGCTAAAAGGCCCCGTCCCATATTTGCTACCCCCCTAGCAACTTATCTTGCCGATGGATTTGTCGTCGTTTCATTCGTTCGAGTCGCTTCGGCGCCATCGCCCTGTTCGCCTTCATCCTTTTGAGCATCGGCAATGGTGGCAGCGGCTGCGACCATGCCGCGCTGGGGCGCGACGCCCGTCTGGGTCTGAACGCCCTCGACAACTTCTGTGCCTGCATGCGCGAGCTCGGGCGACTTAAACATTGCGTCCAGATTGGCCCCGCCGCCGGCGTAGCCAAGCGCCGCGAGCGCGATGACAATCACCGCAACAACGACCGCGATCGGAACATAGCGATGCCAGCCTGCGGGATTGAGGCCGCTACGGCGAGCAGCGCCACGGCTAATGTAGCCGAGCGTTCCATCGTGCTTGAGCTTTGACCCCACCACACGCTTACGGCCCCACAGCGATGATTCGGCCTGCATGGCCAAGCGAGCGCTTGCCGAAGGATAACCATATTTAGTGCGTTTGAACGAGCCGTCGAACCCCGAGGCGCTTTTGCCCCACGTCCGTGAAGTCGTGCGACGGTTGACCGGCGCCGCGGGCTTTCGAACCCGATTTGTTTTTGAAGTCTCCGCCATACTCCCCGCACGCCGTAACACAGTCGAAACAATACTGCTTTGGACTGTATCACACGCGCCGCGCGCGGTCACGGGCGCCTCGCTTAACGGTCGTCGTCCTTCAGCAGGCGCCACAGGGTCGTACGGCTTATGCCTAGCACTTCGGCAGCTCGGGTCCTGTTGCCGTGAAGGTGGCCTACGACCAGCCGTGCGATATCACGCTCGGTATCGGCCAGTGGGCGCAAGATATACAGATCGCTATCGAGCGTCGGGGCACCAAAGGTCGCGGTCTTGATAACGTCCTCCTGGGCGAGCACCTCCTCCGCCACCGCCCGCTCGGCTGTACCCGTCCTCACTAATATATAAAGTCGTTCCGAAACCTCACGAAGCTGTAGATAGTTACGGGGCCATCGATAGGCATCGAGTGTCTTTGCCGCCCCGGACGACAAGGCGGGTGTTGCCGTCTCAAACATATCTGCCAGATACTCCAGATAGCGCGCAACCTTTTCCGACGCGCCGCCCTGCTCGGCAATCGCCGGCGCCACACTCACTGCACAGGCCAGACGCTCGGTTACAAAAGCAGCCTGATCGCTTTCGCCGCCGCCTGGCATGTCGTTTGCCGTCAACACCACATGGCAACGAGTTGCGAGCGCCGTGTCGATCATTGCGGACACGAGCTCGCGCAGGCGTTGGGGGCCAACGGCATGCCAGCCGCCCATGCAAAGTGTCAGCCCCGTTTGGAATAGCGGCGATTCGGAACTTTTGAGCAGATGGCGCCAACCGCGATCCGTAAGCTCATCGAGCGCAACGGACACAAAGGGCTGATCGGCATAGGGTCCATCCAGGTACAGGCGTTTTGCAATCTGATCCTGTCCCGCGCCCAGCTCGCCCTCGAGCATAAGGGGCACTCCGCGCGCATAGCTCTCCCGTACGGGGGCAGCGACCGCTGCCGCGTCTTCGACGATGCCGTACGCACTCGATTCGTAGCGGGCCTCAACTTCGTCGGCGTTGAGCCACTCGATGCCCGCATGCGCCGCGGCGGCGCGCACCTCGCGGACCACGATGACCCAAAGGCCCCCGCCCTCTTTATCGGTGGGGCGAACGGTCAGGCTCAGGCGCGTACCCGCACGCCCCATAACCAGACGCGCGCCGTCTCCTATGCGGTCGAGGCGCTCAGCGACAAAAGCCGCCACATCCCGCTCAAGCGCCGCGTCAGTCATGGTCGAGATCGCGACGTCCCCACGCGCATCGATTGCCAATGCCGAGGCCCCGGCAGCAGCTAGGGCATCGCTCAAGATCTTCAGCTTGGCATCGCTATCCATGATTTGCCCCTGTCCGCTGCGACGTGCAGCCGCCGACGGTCGCACGACCGAGTGTTTCAAAATTGAACGATATTGCTCACCAAACACTATAGGGCAGAAAGCTCCGTCCTGCGAGTATAGGTGTTGCCCCGCATCGCCATCCTGGCGGGGCGATAAGAGCTCTTCGGGATCTATTAACCTGCGGACAAGCCATACCCGCAAGAGCTCCTATCGCTCCACCGCGAGGATGCGGCCACCAGCAGCCAGCACGTAAATGGGCTACTCCTCTACCAGATTCCCAGCACGTGCTGCATTCCCAAACCCATGCACGCAATGCCAATCCAGCAGCAAAAGCCCAATGCGATGGGCTTGCCGCCTTTTTTGACCAGCTCGACGATATCGGTATTAAAGCCAATAGCCGCCATGGCCATCACGATAAAGAACTTCGACAGCTCCTTGATGGGCGCCGTAACGGACGCGGGAAGCTGAAACACTGTGGTGACCACACTCGCCAGCACAAAGAACAGCACAAACATGGGAAACGCGCGCTTAAGGGAGAACGTGCTTTTGGCGTCGCCGCCGGCCTTGCGCGCCAGATGCATCTGCCAGCATGCGAGGACCAACGTGATGGGAATAATGGCCAGCGTCCTGGTGAGCTTGACTACCGTAGCGCTCTCGAGCACATTGGCGCCAGGGTGCATACTGTCCCAGGCGCTCGCCGCAGCCGTTACAGACGAGGTGTCGTTGATAGCGGTACCGGCAAACAGGCCAAAGCCCTCGTTGGTCAGCCCAAGCATGCCTCCAAGCGTTGGAAACACGAGCGCCGCGATAACGTTAAACAGGAAGATGACCGAAATAGCCTGGGCAATCTCGCGATCGTCGGCATCGATGACGGGCGCGGTCGCGGCGATGGCGGAACCGCCGCAAATCGACGAACCCACACCCACAAGCGTCGCGATCTTGCCCGGCACGTTCATAACGCGGCAGAGCACAAAGGCGATGATGAGCGAGGTCAAGATCGTAGCCACGATAATCGGCAACGACTGGGCGCCTTTGGACAGAATCTGCGAGAGGTTCATGCCAAAGCCAAGCAGGATAACCGCGTACTGCAAGACTTTTTTAGACGTATAGGTGACGCCGGCGGCGAGCTGTTCGCGACGATTCTTGGGAAAGACGAGCGCCAGAACCATGCCAAAGAGGATGGCAAATACCGGCCCACCGACCACCTCAATCTGTTTGCCGAGCAACGACGCAGGGATGGCGATGATCAGGCAGAACAAGACACCCTTCCAGCGCTCGCGTACGATATTTACCAGTTGCATATGGGATTCCTTCTTTCTATTTCACGTTTGCGACGGCTTATGATACGGCAACATCGAGCACAGCCATACGCAAAAACAGACTAAGATGCCGCAATAGTTCTCGGGCAACAACCGAATTACCCAGCGCGGAGAGCTGATTCGCGGCATAATTAACAACTGACATATGAGTGTGATAGAACAGTTGCGAGGCACTATGGAAGAATCGATGCACGTCGGCGAGCAGGAAACGAGCCTACAGGACCAGTCCTACCACACCATTCGACGCAAAATAGTCTACCTGGACTACAAGCCGGGCGAAAAGTTGGGCGTCAAGCAGCTTTGTGACGACCTAGATATGGGGCGCACCCCTGTGCGCGAGGCACTGGTTCGTCTGGCGCAAGAGGGCCTAGTGCGCACCGTGCCCCAAAGCGGCACCTATGTCTCGCCCATCAACCTCACCCTTGCCGAGAGTGCCTGCTACATTCGCGAGCACCTGGAAAAGCAGGTGATTGTGGAGTGCTGCGCCCGTGCCACCTCGGTAGGCATCGAGCAGCTCGACCGAGCCATCGCGCTGCAGGAAAAAGCCATGGCCGAAGAGGACCGCATCGGCTTCTTTTTAAGCGACAACCTCATGCACCGCATGATCTTTAGCATCGCGTGCCGCAGCACCGTGTGGTCGTGGCTCGAGGCGACCAATGCCGACCTGGAGCGCTTCCGCTGGCTGCGCGCCGCTACGCAGGCGCTCGACAATCAGGAGATTGTTAACGAGCACAAGCAAATCCGCCGCGCCATCGCCGGTCGCGATCCTATCGAGGCAAGCTTTTTGGTCAGCAAGCACCTGCATATGATGTTCCGCAACCAGACCGAGGTCCTGGACCAATATCCCGAGTACTTCGAGACCAGCAAGCTCCGCTAACCTGCCAAAAAGGGACAGGTTTATTTTGGCAGGTTTTATCTGCGCAAATGCAACAAGGCCCGGCTCCGCTGCAACGAAGCCGGGCCTTAGTTGTTAGGACGTAGGAACTCGATTACTCTACTGTGACACTCTTGGCCAGGTTGCGGGGCTGGTCAACGTCGCAACCGCGCAGGATGGCAACCTCGCGGGCGAGCAGCTGCAGCGGAACGCTCGCCGTGATGGGGCTGAATACGTCACGGACGGCCGGCACGCGAATGATGCAGTCGGCGATCTTGTTGATTTCCTCGTCGCCCTCGGTAGCAACGACGATGACCTTGGCGCCGCGCGCCTTGCACTCCATGAGGTTCGACACCGTCTTGTCGTATGTTGCGCTTTTGGTTGCAACCGCGATAACGGGGAAACCCGGGTCGATCAGCGCGATAGGGCCGTGCTTCATCTCGCCGGCAGCATATGCCTCGGCATGCAGGTAGCTGACCTCCTTGAGCTTGAGCGCGCCCTCGTAGGAAATGGCGGCGCCCATGCCGCGACCCACGAACAATGCAGACTGCGCGTCCTTGCAGACAAGCGCGGCCTCGTGCACGGCCTCGGTCTGCGTATCCAGGATCCACTGGATCTGCTCGGCCGTATCGGAAAGCTCGCGGAACAGCATGCGCGCCTGCTTGGTGGTCAGACGGTACTTAACCTGCGCCAGCAGCAGGGCCAAAAGCGTAAGGCTCACGACCTGACCGATGAAGCTCTTGGTCGAGGCAACTGCAATCTCCTTGTTGGCCTTGGTGTAGATAACGCCGTCGCTCTCGCGCGCCACCGGGCTGCCCAGCACGTTGGTGATGCCAAAGACCTTGGCGCCCTTGATGCGTGCATCGCGAATGGCGGCAAGGGTGTCGGCCGTCTCGCCCGACTGGGACACGGCCACGACAAGCGTCGTCGGCGTGATGATGGGGTTGCGATAGCGGAACTCGCTTGCCGCCTCGACCTCGGTAGGAATACGAGCCCAACCCTCAATAAGGTTCTTGGCGATAAGTCCGGCATGGTAGCTGGTGCCGCAGGCAATCACATACACGCGGTCGATATCGTTGAGCTCCTCGAGCGAAAGGCCCAGCTCGTCGATATCGAGCTCACCGGCGGGGGTCATGCGGCCCACCAGGGTATCACGCACGACGCGAGGCTGCTCATGGATCTCCTTAAGCATAAAGTCGGGATAACCGCCCTTTTCGGCCATATCCAGGTCCCAGTCGATATGGGTAAGCTTGGGCTCAATCACGTTGCCAGCCTCGTCGGTATACTCGACGCCTGCGGGCGTAAGCTTGGCAAACTGACCGTCTTCGAGCACCACGACATCGCGGGTGGCATCGATAAGCGCGATCACGTCGGAGGCAACGTAGGAGCCGGTTTCGCCGACACCGACCACAATCGGGGAGTCCTTGCGGGCCACGGCGATCACGCCGGGCTCATCGGCAGAAACGGCGGCCAAACCATAGGCGCCCACCACGTGGGTGCAGGCCTCGCGCACAGAAGCCATCAGGTCGTGTGTCTCGGCATAGGCCTCTTCGATCAAGTGCGCAAAGACCTCGGTGTCGGTCTCGCTCTTAAAGTGATGGCCGCGGCCCTCCAGCTCCTCACGCAGCTCGGCGAAGTTCTCGATGATGCCGTTGTGGACGATGGCGATGCGACCGTCGCAGCTGGTGTGGGGATGGGCGTTGACAACGGAGGGCTTGCCGTGGGTAGCCCAGCGGGTGTGGCCGATGCCGCAGGTGGCGTCGCTGTCGACATTGGTAAGTTCGCTCTCCAGGCCCGCGACCTTGCCCACGCGGCGAATGACGTCGAGGTGAGCCGCCGTGCCCTCGCCCACTTCGAGTGCGACGCCCGAGGAGTCATAGCCGCGATATTCCATACGCTTAAGGCCCGTGACAAGGATGTTCTTTGCAATATCAGAGCCGGTGTAGCCGACAATTCCGCACATAGGATAAATCCCTTCGCTCGCGTGACTGCAAAACGTCCACGCACAAGGGGCGCTGAGACGTATAACGTTCGAGTATTGTACTCACGCAAGCGCAAGCTGATATACCAGAAGTGGTATCTCAACTTAGATACCACCCGATGCACACACGTTCAGCCGGTCCAAACCGCCACAAAGGTGCCTGTCCCCTTCGTGGTGGTCGCGTTGGCAATAGCGTTTCCCCAGATAAAACCTGCCAAAATAAACCTGTCCCTAATTGGCAGGTTTTGACACCCTAGGGACGGGCGATGCTACAATCTGGCTTGTACTTGAAACGCATCAAAGGGGCCGCTATGGCAAAGGTAAAAATCAGCGACGTCGCGCGCGAGGCAGGGGTCTCGCTGGGCACGGTATCCAACGCGCTCAACCATCCCGAAAAGCTGCGCCCCGAGACCCTCAAACTCATCAACGAGACCATCAATCGCCTTGGCTACCTGCCCAACCAAAGCGCCCGTCAGCTCGCAGGAGGCACCGCCAAGTCCTTTGGCCTGGTCCTCCCCCGTCTCGACCACGGCTTCTCGCTCCAAATTGCCAGCGGCGCCCATAACGAGGCCCGCAAGCACGGTTACGACCTGCTTATCGCCAACGCCGATAATGACGATATTCTCGAAGACCATTACCTGCGCTACTTTATGGGCACGCAGATGTCCGGTGTCATGGTTCAGCCCATGGCATCCCCCGATTGGCACCCCGCCATGACCAAGATGCCCGTGCCGATTGTCCATCTGGACATCCACTGTTCCGAGCCCGGTTACTACGTGGCCGCCGATAACGAGGCACAGGGGCGCATTATCGCCGAGCTCGCCATTGCCCGCGGCGCACGCCATATCACCGTTGTGGGCAGAGCGGCATTTATGCAGCTCACCCTGCGCGTGCTTGGCATTCACAAGGCCCTCGCCCTTCATCCCGATATCAAAATTGAGGTCATTGACGCCGGAGAATGGAATACCGCTGCCGACGGCTACAGTATCGGCACTCAAATTGCCGAGCGTTCCACCGATGAGCGTCCCGATTTTGTCATCGGCCTAACCGACGTATTGGCCTCGGGTGTTATCTTGGCGTTGATCGACAAAGGCATCTCCGTCCCCAAGCAAGTTCGCGTGGCCGGCTGCGACGGCAACCCGCTTGCATGGAGCGGGTCGGTCCCTCTCACCACAGTGGCACCGCCGGGTTACGAAATTGGCCGCAAGGGCGTGCAGCTGCTCGTGGAGCAAATCGAGAACAAGGCACCGACAAAAACCAAACGCGTCCGTATCGGCTCCGCCGCACGCACCGTCACCGAGGTCACAGCCGCCGAGGACATCAACCGCCAAGAACTCGTGCGGCCGTTCCTGCTGGAGCGCGCCAGCACCCAGGCAAGCAGCCAGACCGACGCCACGGCCATCAACCTCGGCGTGTATCTATAGCACGCCCGCAAGTATGCTAAGTCACCGCTTAAGCAAAAGGGGCCCGACCATTGCCGGGCCCCTTTTGCTTAAGCGCAAACGTGGGCAATTGCTCGTTTCAACGCCGCAATTGTCTAACGCACGGCCTTGACGACTGCCGCCGCCAGGTCGAACAACGTGTCGAGCACGGCCTCACAGCCATCCACCACGTCCTGCGGCAGCGGAACAATGTCAGGAACGGCAAAGACATGGCAGCCGGCCGTGATGCCAGAGACGCAGCCGTTGCGCGAATCCTCGACCACGGCGCATTCCTCGGGGGCAAAGCCCGCGCGCTCGCAGGCAAGCAGATACATCTCGGGGTCGGGCTTGCCGTGCACGACGTCCTCGCCGCAGGTCACCGTCTCAAACTTGTCAAAGAGGCCGACCGTCTTAAGATTGCGCTCGGCCGCGACGCGGCGTGACGACGTCGCAAGGCCCACGTGATAGCCCGCAGCCAGCAGCTCGTCTAGGCACTCAGCGGCGCCGGCCTTAAGCTCCAGGTCGGTCTTGACCATCTCGTCGCGAATCTCCTTGTGGCGATGATAGATCGCCTCAGCGGTTTCTCCGCTGCCGTAACGCGCCTCAAGGATGTCCATGACATCGGGCAGCGTGCGGCCGATAAACTGATGGATCAGCGCATCATCAATCGCGAGCCCCAGCTCGGCGGCGCCTGCCTTCCAGGCCTTAATCCCCAAACGCTCGGTATCGACCAACGTTCCGTCCATGTCAAAAATAACAGCCTTGATCATATCGATCCCCCATCGACTCTCACTGTCGCATTGCCGCAACTCTACCGTATTTGACAATTTGTATATAACGTATATACCATATTGCACTTTCGTTACATAGATAGAAGTCTTATGACAAGCAGCCCAGTAGGATTATAGTTTTCGACCGAGTACTCAACGGCAAGGATCGTTTCATGCTTTCAGACACTACCGCACCTGCAAAGGAGCTTCAGGACAAACTCGCAGCGCTCGAGCAGCTGCTATTGGCATACGGACGCGTCGCCATCGGCTTTTCCGGTGGCGTCGACAGCAGCTTTTTGGCCGCGGTCTGCGCCCGCATCATGCCTGCCAGCACGCTTCTCGTTCACCTCACCACGCCGCTCATCGGCACGCCCGAACAAACCTCGTTTGAGCGATCCGTTGACAGGCAAACCAATGAGGGACCGCATTTTAAGCTCCCCGTGCTCAATCTTTCGGTCGATCAGCTGCAGCTCCCCCAAGTAGCCTGCAACGACGCCAACCGTTGCTACCACTGCAAGCACGCCGGCTTTACCGCCATCGTCAACCACGCTAAGTCGCTCGGCTTTCCCATCGTCATCGATGGCAGCAATGCAAGCGATCGCGGTGATTACCGTCCCGGCATGCGCGCTGCCAAAGAACTCGGCGTACGCTCCCCTCTTATGGAGGTCGGCTTTACCAAGGACGAAGAGCGCGAGCTGTTGCGCGCATGGGGCTATCCCGTTTGGAGCCTGCCGGCGGGAGCCTGTCTTGCCACGCGCGTCCCCACAGGCGAGGAGCTTACGCATGAGAAGGTCGATTTAATCCGCGCCTGCGAGGACTACCTGCACGATCTTGGTCTGGCGCAGGTACGCGCGCGCTTGGTCGGCGGCCGCATGCGTATCGAAGCCGCTCACGCAGATGTCGCCAAGATTGCCGCCCTCGGCGGTGCTACCGTCAATGCCGAGGGCAAGACCCCGCTGCCCGCCGCCATCGAGTCCGCGCTGCGCGAGCTGGGCTGCGGCCACATCTCCCCCGAGGTCACCCCCTACATCCACGGCAACATGAATCAGTAACCTGCCAAAAAGGGACAGGTTTATTTTGGCAGGTTTTATCTGGGGAAACGCGAAGAGTGCCACGCCAAATCACCGTTGCGGACAGGGCGGCATTCATGCAGCTCGCCCTGCGCATACTTGGCATCCACAAGGCCCTCGCCCTGTATCCCGATATCAAAATTGAGATCATTGACGCCGGAGAGCGGAATGCCGCAGCCGACGGCCACGGCATCGGCGCCCAGATCGCCGAGCGCGCCGGCACCCAGGCAAGCGGCCACTCCGAAGCCACCGTCATCGATCTCGGCGCATACCTTTAGCGCACGGCCTTGACCGCCGCCGTCAGGTCGAACAGCGTATCGAGCACGGCCTCGCAGCCATCCACCACATTCTGCGGCAGCGGCACAATGTCGGGGACGGCAAAGACATGGCAGCCGGCCGTAATACCCGAGACGCAGCCGTTGCGCGAATCCTCGACCACAGCGCATTCCTCGGGGGCAAAGCCCGCGCGCTCGCAGGCAAGCAGATACATCTCGGGGTCGGGCTTGCCGTGCACGACGTCCTCGCCGCAGGTCACCGTCTCAAACTTGTCAAAGAGGCCGACCGTCTTAAGATTGCGCTCGGCCGCGACGCGGCGTGACGACGTCGCAAGGCCCACGTGATAGCCCGCAGCCAGCAGCTCGTCGAGGCACTCGGCGGCGCCGGCCTTAAGCTCCAGGTCGGTCTTGGCCATCTCGCTGTGTAGCTCAATGTTGCGGGCAAAAATCGCGTCGGCGGTTTCGCCCTTGCCGTAATGCGCCTCAAGGATGTCCTTAACATCGGCATTCGAACGGCCGATAAACTGATGGATTAACGCATCATCAATCGCGATCCCCAGCTCGGCCGCGCCCACCTTCCATGCCCTCATGTCCAAACGCTCGGTATCGATCAGCGTTCCATCCATGTCAAAAATAACAGCCTTGATCATATCGACCCCTTCATCGGCTTGCGTTACCGCAAATCTGCTGCGCGTTATAAGCTTGTATATAACGTATATATCATATTGTACTTTTATTACATAGACAGAAGCTTTATGACGCAGCCTGCCAAAAAGGGACAGGTTTATTTTGGCAGGTTTTATCTGGGGAAACGCAAACAGGGCCGCGACACCTCTATGGCGTCGCGGCCCTTTTCCTTGGAGAAGGATCGATTGGTTGAACGGGATGACCGTTCTAGTCTTCGAGTCCGCTATTGATGAGCTCCGCAATCTCAATGGGATCGCTGCTCGCGCGCACCTTGTCACGGAAGCCGGCGTCCATCAGCATCACGGCAGCCTTGGAGAGCAAGCGCAGGTGCGTGGTTCCAGCCTCGCCGGCAGGCACGTACAGTGCGAGCGCAACATCGACGGGCACCCCATCGAAGCTCGGCCATTCAACGGGCTCGGCCAGTTTAAGCACGGCAACGCCCGGCGTGTGAATCGCGTCGCTTTTGGCATGCGGAACGGCAAAACCGGCGACAAGGCCGGTCTCGGCCTCGTTCTCGCGAGCAATAAAGGCAGCCTCTACGGCAGATGCGTCATCGGCAAAACCGAGCTCGATGGCCTGCTCGGACAAATAATGCAGGGCGTCCTCGCGCGAGGCGGCGGTATACCCGATCGTCACTTGGTTGGCAGATACAAATCCCATGGAAACCTTCCTTACAACACAGACCTGACCGCAGCTTCGATACCGTCGGCGTCCAAACCGAACTCGTGCAGCAAATCGACCGCAGGGCCAGACTCGCCATACACATCGCGCACGCCGACGCGTCGCATCGGCACCGGATGCTGCTCCGCGAGCACCGAAGCCACGGCCTCGCCAAGACCGCCGATAATCGAGTGCTCCTCGGCAGTGACCACGCGACCAGTCTTCTTGGCGCTGGCAACTACCAGGCGCTCATCAAGCGGCTTGATCGTGTGCATGTTGATAACCTCGGCATCGATACCATCGACAGCGAGGGCCTCGGCAGCTTCAAGCGCCTCGGCAACCATGAGGCCACAAGCGATGATGGTCACATCGGACCCCTCGCGCACGACCACGCCGCGACCAATCTTGAACTCATAGTCCTCGCGATCGTTGATGACCGGTGTTGCCAGGCGGCCGAAACGCATGTAGACCGGTCCCTCAAACTCATAGGCGGCGCGCACGCAAGCGCGAGCCTCGATGTCATCGGCGGGAACGATCACCGTCATACCCGGGATCGTGCGCATGAGCGCGATGTCCTCGCAGCACTGATGCGTGGCGCCGTCTTCACCGACCGAGATGCCCGCATGCGTGGCGCCGATTTTGACGTTGAGGTGCGGATAGCCGATGGAATTACGCACTTGTTCGTACGCGCGGCCGGCGGCGAACATGGCAAAGGTGCTCGCAAAGGCGACGTGGCCCGTGGTCGCAATGCCGGCGGCAAGCCCCATCAAGTTGCTCTCGGCAATCCCGGCGTCGTAGAAGCGCTCAGGGTGCGCAGCCTTAAACTTGCCGGTCTGTGTGGCGGCGGCCAGGTCGGCATCGAGAACCACAAAGTCATCGTGCTCATTGCCCAGCTCGACAAGTGCCTCGCCATAGCTAACGCGCGTGGCGACTTTCTTGACGTCTGCCATTAGAGCTCCTCCCCTGCTGCTGCGAGCTCGGCCATGGCCTGCTCAAACTGTTCATCGTTGGGTGCCTTGCCGTGCCAGCCCACCTGGTTTTCCATAAAGGAAACACCCTTGCCCTTCACCGTCTCGGCGATAATGGCCACAGGCGAGTCGCTCACTTTGCGTGCCTCGGCAAAGGCGGCAGCAATCTGCGCCATGTCGTTACCGTCGGCGAGCTCAATCACATGCCACTTAAAGGCACGGAACTTGTCGGCAAGCGGCATAGCCGAGTTAACTTCGTCGATACTGCCGTCAATTTGCAGGCCATTGTGATCGACGATAGCGACGAGGTTATCCAGGTCGTGGTTGCCGGCGAACATGGCCGCCTCCCACACCTGCCCCTCCTCGCACTCGCCGTCGCCCAACAGCGTGTAGACGCGATAGCTGTCACCCCAGTGCTTTGCGGCGAGCGCCATTCCAACCGCGGCGGAGATACCCTGACCGAGCGATCCGGTAGACATGTCGACGCCCGGCGTGTCATTCATATTGGGATGGCCCTGCAGGCGGCTGCCGATATGACGGAGCGTCTCGAGCTCCTCCTTGGGAAAGAACCCGCGCTCGGCGAGCACGGCATAGAGTGCCGGAGCGCAATGGCCCTTGGAGAGCACAAAGCGGTCGCGGTCGGCGCGGCTCGGATTCGCCGGGTCGACATCCATTTCCTCAAAGTAGAGGTAGGTCATAATGTCGGCGGCGCCAAGCGACCCGCCCGGATGCCCCGACTTGGCGGCGTGGACACCCGTGACAATACCGCGGCGAACCTCATTGGCAATCTTGGCCAGTTCCTGATCGGTCATGGAGTTTCCTCTCTTGAGCACGCCGGCCCGGCATAACAAATGCTGGGCCGGCAGAACCATCGTTACTGTGCCTCGACGACCTTTTTCCAGTCGGCCTCGAACGAGGCAAGGCCCTGGTCGGTCAGCGGGTGATGCAGGCATTTCTTAAGAGCGGCCATGGGGACGGTCGCAATATCGGCACCGAGTAGCGCCGCCTGGGTCACGTGATTGGGCGTGCGGACGGATGCGGTGATGATCTCGACGGTGTCGTCGACGTTCTTACCGGTCCAGTCATAGTTCTTGATGCAGGTCACAACGTTGTCGAGCTGCGAGATACCGTCCTCGGCGATGTCATCGAAGCGTCCCACAAACGGGCTGATGTAGCGAGCGCCGGCGTTGGCGGCCATCAAGGCCTGCGTCGGCGAGAAGACGAGCGTCATGTTGACGCGCACGCCCGCATCGGCCAGCGCGCGGCAGGCGGCGAGGCCGGCCTCGCAGACGGGGAGCTTGACCACAATGTTGGGAGCCAGGGCGGCAAGACGCTTGCCCTCCTCGATCATGCCCTCGGCAGTAGTCGCGGTGGACTCGGCAGACACGGGCAGACCCTCGCAGAGCTCGGCAATCTTGAGCATATGGGGCTCAAAGTCGGCGAGCTTACCGCCGGTCTTGGCGTACAGGGACGGATTGGTGGTGACGCCGGCAAGGCAGCCCCAGCTCTTGGCCTCGGCGATCTCGTCAAGGTTGGCGGTATCGATAAAGAACTTCATGGTACAAACTCCTTCGAAGGAATAGCTAGCAATCTAAGGACAACGGCTCAATCACTGGTCGAACCAACGTCAGCGAGCGGGCAGCTGCCGTGGCAAGGTGGTGCGAAAGAGGAGCGAAGCGTACTTTGGTACGCGAGCGACGGCTTGAGCGCCAGATTGCCCGGCAGATGCTCGCGCAGCGTCGACCGGTCCGGCGTTTGTCAAAACGCCGGAACTACCTAGTCCTCGAGAGCCTTCTCGATGCGGCTCGTGACGCCCTTGAGGTTAAGACCGACGACGTACTGCTTAATCGGGCGCTTGATGTGCTCGATCACAAAGCGCTTGCCGTCGATGTCCTGGGCAGCGAGGTTGCGATAGAGCTTCTCGACCTGCTCCTTGACCTCGGGATCGTTGAACGCGTAGTGGCCGGAGACATCCAGAATCTTCAGGCTGAGCTCGTCGTCGGCCAGAATGTCGTCAACCTGCAGGTTGACATCATCGCCGGTCATCCACTTGCGCCAGCGCTCGGTCTTGATAGCCTTGACCAGCAGCGTGTGATACAGGTCGGAGGGATCGTCGCACAGGCCGTTGTCGACCAGAATCTGCTCGGTAGCGCAGAGCTTGAGGTAGGCGCGGGTCTCCTCGGTGCCGTACTGAGGGGCGACATTGGAAGCGGTCACGTGAGCCGGAATGTGCTCGAGCAGCGTCGCGTCGTCCAGGTAGTCGGCGTTGTGCTCCTTCAGGCCCACGCCGTAGCGCTTTGCCATGTCGGCGAGCTCGCGGGCGTTCTTAAAGTTGTAATGGCCAACCTGCTCGGTCCAACGGGTGAGCGTACCGGTCTGGCCGACGATAAAGGTGGGCATGGGGCAGCCGCGCTTCTCGAGTTCGGGCTGCAGCTGAGAAATGAACTCCTCGTACTTATCGGTAGAGGTCAAGCCGCCATTGGTCTCCTCGGTACCGACCTCATAGGCGACCTCGGGCAGGTTATGCTCGCGACGGTACTGCTCAAGGTAGTCGATAAGATCGATCGTGCGGCGAAGCACCACGTCGAGCGGAATAACCTTGCCGATCTGATAGGGATCCTTGGTGGGGTCGACCATCAGCAGGTCAAAGCCCGCCTCCATGTCGGCGACGAAGGACTTGCGGGCGAGCTCCATGGCCTCGTCCTCGGGCAGGTGGGCGTTACGCTCCTCGTCACGCTGCCACGGACCGCCGTGATCGCGGCACAGGTAGTACGGGCCGGTGTAGCCCACCTCGTCGGCAACCTTCTTGATGTCGGCGGCAAAGCGCTTCTGGTCCCAACCGTTGACGTAGCCGGCGCCCATCTCGTCCATATCGACCTGGTTGCGGCTGGCGATAAACATGGGCGGGAAATCCTCGTCCTTGGCAAGCTCGAACACAGCCTGAATCAGGTTGGGGCTCATGGGGCCAATACCGACCATGGTTGCATGATCGCCGCTGTCTTGCAGCTTGAGCATGCCCTGAACGGCCTGGCGGATGGTGAGGTTGGACATTTTGTTCTCCTTCTCCAGAGGATTGTTGACAAAAGTTCCCTGGGACCCAGATGCGGGCCCTATCAGTACGGATGGATTTTGTTGTGTAGGGGCGGTTGTGCGAAGTCAAATCCATCCCTCCGCACAACCGGAGTCCTTAAAGGTTTACTTGGCCTGCTTATCGAGCGTGGGCTTCATGGCAATCAGGATTGCAGCGGCGACCACGGAGCCAATCACGATGTCCAGGCAGAACAGCGCGACGTTGTTGGTGGCAAGGGCGACAATAAAGCCACCGTGCGGGACGTAGCAGTCGATACCCTGGAAGGCGGCAAGCGCCGCACCCACGGCAGAACCGATGCAGATGCCGGGAAGGGTGTGACCGAGATCCTTGACCGCGAAGGGGATAGCGCCCTCGGTAATACCGATGCAGCCCATAAACAGTGCGGAGATACCCATCTGACGGTCAGCGTCATCGAACTTGTTCTTGGCGATGAGCGCAGCGAGGCCGCAAGCAATCGGGGGAATGGCGACAGCGACGCGGAACATACCGTTGGGGCCGTAGATGCCGGAGGCCATGATGGCCATGGTAAAGGTCGAAGCGGTCTTGTTGACGGGACCACCCATATCGAAGGCGGTCATAACGCCAATGACCAGGCCCAGGACGACGGCGGAGCCGCCCTGCAGGCTACCGAGCACGCTGGTGAGCCAATCCATCACAAAGCCAAGCGGCGTGGCCAGGATGTAGATGTAGGCCATGCCCAGGACGAGCGAGGTCAGAATCGGGATGATCAGGATCGGCATGATGGTCTGGATGGTGTTGTTGACCTTCCAGGTCTTCATCCAGCGGACAAAGTAACCGCAGATGACAGCCATGATCATGGCGCCCAAGAAGCCGGTCGAAACGCTGTTGCCACTCGGGGTGACGACGGCGTTGTTGACCAAGTAGCCCAGGACAAAACCGGGGGCAAGCGCGGGCTTGCCGGCCATCGAGTAAGCGATGTATGCCGCAAGCACCGGAATCATCATAGAGATGCCGGCCATACCGATGGTGTTAAGGCTCACCATCAACGGGTTGGTGACCTCCATGCCGTTAGCACCGGCAGTACCGGATGCCAACGAGAAGGCGAGGAACACGCCACCGATAACGACAATGGGGATAAAATAGGAAACGCCGGTATTGAATGCATTGAGCAGCGTCTTGCCAGGATCGGCAAAGATAGACTGCTTGGACGCCGGTGTCGGGGCCTGCGGGGCAGCGGAGACGGCCTTCTTCTCTGCCTTGGCCTCGGCCTTGGGCGCGTCAACGGCGCCACCTTCTTAATACCAGCTTATTTCGGTAAACGCGCAGGTCAGAGCGTTGGTTATGCAATTTAGTTATGCGTTTAACCAAAAATGAATCCTGCGTTTTTGATCTCTTTTTTAAAAGTCAAGAAGTATTTAGATTTCTCGGTAGACGGCAGGCTTGCATAACCGCCACGAATTTCGGACCCCACGGATACGGTATTGTTGCATACTCATAAAAGGGCGAAAGGACAGGCAGAATCGTGTGCCCGCAACCCGAACGTGAACCACCGCGCCAAACAACGCAATTTGTCGGAAGGAGTCGCTGTGACCAAACAGCGCGTTACGATCGCAGACGTCGCCCGCGAGGCGGGAACTTCAACAGCCAGCGTCTCGTATTACCTCAACGACAAACGAGACAAGCTCAGCGACAAAACGCAGGCAAAGATCGCGCGCGTTATAAAGGAGCTGGGATACGTCCCCAACGCCCAGGCGCAAACACTCACCGGCAAACAGACCCGCGTCATCGCCATCATCATCTTGGATAACACCAACAAATGGGCGGGCCTCGTCCTCAACGGCATGGAGCAGGTCATGCTCCCCGCGGGCTACCAGACGGTTGTTTGCACGAGCAACTTTAACCCCGAGACCGAGCTCATGTATGTCGACAAAATGCTCTCGCTGGGCGTCGATGGCTTTATCATCCAGCCCACGGCAAACTTCAAAGCCGTGCACGACCGCATTAGACGCGCCGGCAAGCCGGTCGTCTTTTTCGATGCGGCCATCTATAGCCCAGGTACCAGCTGGGTCAAGACCAACCTTTACGACGGTGTGTACAACGCCACGCAGGCACTCCTCGACGCCGGTTACGAAGATTTCTTTTCCATTGCCGCCAACATGACCGAAATGCGCACCCGCATGGAGCGTTTTCAGGGGTATGCCGAGGCGCTGGCAGCGAACGGACAGCTCTACAAAGCGATTTCCATCGACCACAACAAGCCGTCGGTCAGTGAGCTTACCGAGTACTTTAAATACAAGCTCAACCCCGCCAAGCGAACCCTTATCTTCGTGCAAAATCAGTGGGCACTTCCCCGTGTCTACAAGGCCCTCCAGCCCATGGCCCATCTGCTTCCGCAGCAAATCGGTCTTTTGGGACTCAACTGCGAAGACTGGACCAACCTCACCACGCCGACCGTCTCCACCATCATCGAGCCCGTCGACCAGGAAGGCAGAGAGGCGGCCGAGATGCTCCTCGCGCTACTCGATGGCAGCAGCACGCCCGGTGAGCAGCGTATTCTCGAATGCAAGCTCAACTGGCTCGGTTCTACCTCGATCTAGCCATACGTCAAATATGAGGCAAATGAATCCGTAGCGTTTGTCCCAAGTCTTAAGTATTTGTTCGATAGAACGGCCCTCGGCGGCTCCTGCTAGACTGGTAGACTCCCAACCGTCCGTCCAGGAGTCACCATGTCGCGCAAGTCCGCCTACAAGCAAGCACTTTCTATCGGCACCGCTGTGGTGCTGGGGTTTGCGCTGTTTACGGGATCGCTCGACGGGGCGCCCAGACTGCTCTCGCCGCAAAGTGATGAGCAGGCGGCGGCCCTGGCCGAGAAGCAAGACGAGAGTCCCAGCCGCACCGACGACGAGGCAGACCTGGTTGCCCGACTCGAATCGGGAACGGCAAACTCCACAGACTCCCAAAACAGCCCGAACTCTAGCGACAAGCCACATTCCGCCGCACCCGACACCGGTGATGACGTTTCCGCGGACAGCGCCGCCACCCCCATCGACGAGGTCGAAAACCCCAATCTCGACCGCGCCCGCGGCGTATACCTCAGCAGCATTCCCGACTACGCGGGCAACCCCTATGTTGCCCTGCGAGCCGACAGCACGCACCCGTTGGGCACACCATCATTCACGCTCGATGAATACGAGCGCGCTACAGAAGAAGGTTGCTTTAAGAAGTTCTCCAAGCTCGACAGCATGGGCCGCACCCGCAAAGCGCTCGCTTGCGTGGGCCCCGAATCGCTCGGTCAAGGCGAGCGCGGCGATATCTCGCGTATCCATCCCGCCGGATGGCGCCAGCAGCGCTACGACTTTATTCCGGGCCAGAGCCTCTACAACCGCTGTCACCTCATCGCCTGGTCGCTCTGCGGCGAAAACGCCAACCGCAAGAATCTCCTCACCGGCACGCGTTATCTCAACGAAACGGGCATGCTGCCATTTGAGGAGCAGATTCTCGGCTACATCCGCGAGACGGGCAACCATGTGCTCTACCGTGTCACGCCCATGTACAACGAAGAGGAACTCGTCTGCCGTGGCGTGCGTCTTGAGGCACAATCGGTCGAGGACCACGGCAAGGCCCTCTGCTTCCACGTATATTGCTACAACCTGCAGCCGCATGTGCAGATCGACTACGCTACCGGCCGCAATCAGGCCTCGGGAGACTAGGGCCGGCCAAGCTGCCCCAAAACTTAAAATGAACCGTTTTCCTCCATCCCCCAGGGATCAAAAAGGGCCGCCCTGGATTGCCCAGAGCGGCCCTTGCATCGGCATGTATGTTACAGGCAACGCCCAACGCTACTTGGCACGGCCCTCCTCATAGCGCTCGACCAGCTTGGTCTGAACGTCATAAGGCACCTGCTCATAGCCCGCAGGCTTCATGGTAAAGTCGCCCGTGCCGCGCGTGATGGAGCGCAGACGCGTCGAGTAATCCGTCAGCTCGGCGAGAGGCGCCTGAGCGATGACCACGGTGTCTCCGCGCTCATCGGTCTCCATGCCTGTCACGCGACCGCGCGATGCCGAGATGTCGCCCATCACGGCGCCGGCGTAGCTCTCGGGGATAGTCACCGTGACTTCCTCGATGGGCTCCAGCACCACCGGGTCGGCATCGGCGCATGCCTTGCGCAGGCCGATGCGAGCCGCCGCGCGAAATGCCATCTCGTTGGAGTCGACGCTGTGGTACGAACCGTCGTACACCGCGACGCGAATGCCCGTGAGCGGATAGCCGGCAATGATGCCGTCCTTCATGGTCTCCTGGACGCCCTTGTCCACGGCAGGGATCAGCGAGCGCGGAATACGGCCGCCTACGACCTCGTCCACAAACTCATAGCCGTCGCTCGTACCGTCGGGCCCAATGAGCGGCTCTACGCGCAGCCAGCAGTCACCATACTGGCCGGCACCGCCGGTCTGCTTCTTGTGGCGGCCCTGGGCACTTGCCGTGCGACGAATGGTCTCGCGATACGGGATGCGAATCGGCACGCTCTTGGCCGCGACCTTGGTACGGTCCTCAAGACGATTGAGCAGGACCGAAACCTGCGCCTCGCCCACCGCCGAAATGATGGTCTGGCCGGTCTCCTCGTCGCGGTCGATGCTCATGGTCGGATCGGCCTTGCATGCCTTCTCGATAAACGTGTAGAGCTTCTCTTCGTCGCCGCGATTCTCGGCCTCGATGGCGATGCGGTACTGCGAGTTGGGGAACTTAAACGCCGCAGCCTCGACCTTGCCGGTAATCGAGAGCGTATCGCCCGTCTCGGCCGCCAGCTTGGGCGCCACGATGATATCGCCGGCATAGGCGTGACCAACCTCAGTCATGTCGCGGCCGCACATCACATACAGGTGAGCCAGACGATCGCTCTTGCGGGTGCGCGCGTTGATCAGCTCAAGGCCCGGCTCAAGCGTGCCCGTCAGCACCTTGATGAAGCTGATGCGACCCTGCTGAGGATCGGCCAGGGTCTTAAACACAAACGCCACCGGGCGGTCATCGTCGCTCGAGATCTTGAGCGAATCACCGTCGATGAGCGGCATTTCACCATAGTCGGTCGGCGCCGGGAAGTACGTGGCGATGTCGTCCATCAGCGAGTTGACGCCCTGCTCCTTAATGCAATCGCCCGCAAAGACCGGCACAAAGATGCGCTCGGCGATCGCCTTCGACAGCAGGCCTTCAAGCTCCTCCTGCGTCAGCGTCTCCTCGCCTTCCAAGTACTTCATCATCAGTTCGTCGTCAGCCTCGGACACCAGCTCGCACAGATGGTCATGGGCTTCCTCGGCCTGGGCACGATACTCCTCGGGAATCTCCGACTCAACGGCTTCGGCGCCGTTGCAATGGCGCGCCTTCATGCGCACCAGGTCGATGATACCGTCAAAGTCCTCGCCCTCGCCCCAGGGAAGGGTCACGGCGCCCAGGCGCGTGCCAAAGCGCTCCTGCAGCAGGTCCATCGTGGTCGCAAAGCTGGCCTCGGAGCGCGACAGGCGGTTTACGAACACCGCACGCGCCAGACGCAGGTCCTCGGCGGCATACCAGAGCTTAACCGTCGTAGGCTGCGGGCCGGCCTCGGCGTCGACCACAAACAGAGCCGTCTCGCAGACGCTCATCGCGGCAAAGGCGTCGCCGATAAAATCGGGGTAGCACGGGGCATCGAGCACATTGATGCGCGCACCCTTCCAGTCGATCGGCGCAATGGTCGTCGAGATGGAAAACGCACGCT
This sequence comes from Collinsella sp. SGI.180, assembly GCF_050313455.1. NCBI lineage: Bacteria > Bacillati > Actinomycetota > Coriobacteriia > Coriobacteriales > Coriobacteriaceae > Collinsella > Collinsella sp. SGI.180. The sequence goes on along the minus strand of NZ_JBNPLL010000019.1, from coordinate 13,777 downwards.
TGACCTCTTCGGGGTCATAGTCGAGCGTGGGCTTGGTGCCGTCGTGGCCGCCCAGGCGGGCGGTCTTGCCGGAAAGGTGGAGCATGGCCTCGGCGAGTGAAGTCTTGCCCACCCCACCTTGGCCTACGAGCACCACGTTCCTTACATTACCGGTCTTGGGAGCACCCATAATGACCTCCTTGCAGGGCCGCGCGCAATGCGCGACGCCAACGGGGAGAGTTCGCGGTCGATGCCGTCCCGGGAGCAGCATGGTCGGCAGCCGATCCGGCTCACCCTCCAAATGTCCTATGCCACCACCCTACCCTCGCGGGCGACTGTCCATGCACACCTTTCGGCGCACGTATGAATACGGGCGGCGAGAGGAGGGGCAAACGCCTGAGGCGGTTATTAAGTCCCATCGGCGCAAATAAAAACCGCCGCAGGCCATAAGACCTGCAGCGGTTCGCCTCAATGTCTACTTGAGCCTAGCCCTCGATACGGCTCAGGAACTCGCGCGTGCGCCGTTCGCGCGGATGGCCGATAACCTGCTCGGCAGGACCCTCCTCTACAATGCGACCGCCGTCCATAAAGACCACGCGATCGGCAACATCGCGCGCAAACTGCATCGCATGGGTCACGATCACCATCGTCATATTCTGCGCGGCAAGGTCTTTAATGACGCGCAGCACCTCGGCCGTTAGCTCGGGATCGAGTGCCGAGGTCGGCTCATCGAAGAACAAGATCTCTGGATCGAGCGCCAAGGCGCGCGCAATACTCACACGTTGCTGCTGACCACCCGAAAGCTCGCATGGCACCTTGTTCTCGTTGCCCGTAAGCCCCATCTGCGCGATCAACTCACGCGCACGTGCTTCGACCTGCTCGCGCGGGCGCTTGAGCACGCGGATCGGAGCGTCGGTAATGTTTTTCATCACGGTATAGTGCGGGAACAAATTATAGTTCTGAAACACCAGGCCAAAGCGCGAGCGCGCCTGCTTGGGCACATCGCCTTTCGCATACACCGTGCCCAATCCCGCATCCGTCGCAACGGCTAGATCACCAAACGAAAGCGAGCCGCCGTCAAGCGTCTCGAGCAGCGTGGCGCAGCGCAACAGCGTTGACTTGCCGCCGCCCGAAGGTCCGATAATCGCCACGACCTCGCCGCGCTTTACCTCGAGCGAGATATCCTTGAGCACCTCATTGCCGCCAAACGCCTTGCGCGCGCTCGTTATATTCATTATCGTTCCGGACACGGGAACCTCCATGTGTTTGAAAAGCACGACGGAACAGGCTAGTCGTGGTAGTAGTCAAGTCGCTTTTCGGCGGCGCCCAGCAGCATCTCGACCACAAAGTTAAAGACCCAGTAGATCAGTGCCGCAATCGCAAACGGCACCATGCTCACTTGCGAGGCAACCAGTGCCTTGGCCGTCGAGAACATCTCCCCCACGCCGATGGCAAACGCCAGCGACGTGTCCTTGACCAGCGTGATGATCTCGTTGCCCATCGCCGGCAAAATGCGCTTGGCGACCTGCGGCATCACAATGTACAAAAACGTCTGCAGGCGTGAGTAACCCAGCACCTCGGCGGCCTCATATTGACCACGCGGGATAGACTGCAAACCCGAGCGATAGATCTCGGCAAAGTAGCCGGCATAGTTGATGATGAATGCCACAACGCACGCTGTCCACTTGGAATCGGGCGTGAGCGAAATACCAAAGACATAATACGGAGCAAAGTAGATGGCAAACATCTGCAGCATGAGCGGCGTACCGCGCATGACCGAAATGTAGATGCGCGCAATCCAACGCAGCGGCGCGATTCTGCTCATACGCATAAACGCCACGGGAATTCCCAAGGGAATCGAGCCCAACAGCGTGAGCACAAACAACTGCAAACTGACCAAGAAACCCTGGCCAAGCAGCTGCATCATGACCTGAATAGACAACCCAAGCTCTCTTTCACAGCAACAGAACAGCAGGTGTTAATTGAAATAGGCACAGTGCCCAAGATTGCGAGCGACAAGCCCGACGAAGCGTACTTTGGTACGCGAGGAGGGTTGGAGCCGCAAGGTTGGGTGCTGTGGCTATTTCAAAACCCAGTTGTCGAAGGATAGACCGTAGCTCGCATACTTGTCGCACAGGTCCTTGACTGTACCGTCCTCATAGAGCGCCTTGAGCGACTCGGTCACGGCGTCGGCCGACTTAGTATCACCCTTCTTAAAGCCAACGGCGTAGTGCTCGCTGGACAGCGGTTTGTCAAGTTGCGTATAGGCATCGGGCTTGGCGGCAAGCTGATACTGGGCGATCGAAAGGTCGCAAGCCACCGCATCGACCGCGCCGCTCTCGAGCTGCATAAAAGCCGTGTTGTACTCGCCGATGGTATCGAGCGTGGCAAACGTCGCCGCCAGATCCTTCTGGTCACCCTCTAGCACATCCTGCGCGGCAGAATCGGTCTGGGTAATCACGGTCTTGCCGGCAAGGTCGTCCCAATTCTTGATGCCCGCATCCTTCTTGACCACCAGCACCTGCTCATTGAGCATGTACGGCTCGGAGAACGTGTAGTCGTCCTCGCGGCCCTCCATGGTAAAGCCGTTCCAGATGCAGTTGATGGCGCCCGAGTTGAGCAGCGTATCCTTGGCGTCCCAGTCGATGGCCTCGTACTTGACCTCCCAGCCCTGCTTATCGGCAACTGCCTTGGCCAAATCGAGATCAAAGCCGGTGTACTCGCCATCGTCGCCCACAAAGCCATACGGAGGATAGGACTTGTCAAAGCCCACCACGAGCTTCTTAGACTCCACAACGCCCTTGGCGTCCTTTGCCGCGGCAGAGCCGGCAGTGGAACCCTTGTCGGCACCACCGCCGCAGCCGACAAGACCAAGGCCAAGCACCGTGGCGAGCGAGCCGGCTAGACCAACAAACTGACGCCGAGACATATCGGTATTCATGGTATTCCCCCTTGATGGCACTTTAGTTAAGTAAAGTGATTCATGTAACGCCCAGAATCATACACTTTACCTTGATAGAGTACAAGGGAGAAGTTGCCCGGCGCGGGCGGGGAGCGGCGCGTAATTAAGTTTCCTGCTCTACAGTCCTGCGCAAGACGGAAAGCACATTAAGTGCTTTCCTTTGCGTGCGGAACTCGCGATAAACTTAATTACGCGCCGCTCCCCGCCCGCGCCGGGCAAACGTCGTTGGACTTATCACTAACGTGAAGTGGACGCTTGTATATCGTCTGCTAGCTTGGCACGGTACAATGCTTTCAGATTTCAATTTATAAATTAGTGGGGTTACTTCATGGCAGAATCTCGTGCGGAGCGTAAGGCTCGTCGTGCTTTGATCGAGGCGGCTGAGGGGTCGGAGGAGAAAAAATCTTCCAAGAAATCCAAGTCGTCTCAGGATGCGAAGGGCAGGCAAGCCAAAGGCAAGGCTAAGGCCAAGCGCCCCAGCTTTCGTCGGGGCGAGGATAAGGCGCCTCAAGCTCGTTCCAAGCGCTCGCATAATGAGTCGTCCCGGTCCGCTCATAAGGCCGTTGATCCCAAGTCGCCCTGTTCCATCATGAAAGCTTGCGGTGGATGCACGGCGCTCAACAGGCCTTATAAGAAGCAGCTGGCGGCCAAGCAGGCTGCTATGGATGAACTTTTTGCTGCTCTTTGCGAGCGTGAGGGCATAACCGTCGATCCCATTCGCGGTATGGACGTTACTCTGGGCGACCCGGGCAAATATCCTGCGCCGCGTGGTTTTCGCCATAAGGCCGCCACTCCCTTTGCCCCCGGCAAAGGGGGCGCTGTCCGCTGCGGCTTTTTTGAGCGCGGCACGCACAGAATCGTCGCTGTTCCCGAATGCCCCGTCGAGGCACCGGGAGCCCGTCAGATTCTTAACGGCATTGCGCGTGAGGCCGAGCGCCTGCACATTCCCGCCTTTAACGAGGACAAGCATCTGGGCCTGCTTCGCTATGCCGTCGTTCGCTGCGGCTGGCGCACCGACCAGATCATGATCACCCTCGTTACCGCCCAGCGCGACCTGCCGCATGCGCAGGAATTCTTTGAGGCCATCGCCGCACTCGATCCGCGTATCGTCACCGTCGCCCAAAACATCAACGGACGCCCTGGCAACGCCATCCTGGGTGAGGAAACCCACATCGTGTATGGCGCTGAATGCATGCGCGACCAGCTACTCGGCTGCGAGTTCGATATCTCCCCCACCGCGTTCTACCAGACCAACCCGCAGCAGACCGAGCTGCTCTACCAGCTCGCTATCGACGGTATGGATCTGCACCAGGGCGATGTCCTCATGGATGCCTACTGCGGCAGCGGCACCATCGGTCTTTGCGCAGCTAAAGAAGCTCAGAACAAGGGCATCGGCATCATGTTACTTGGCGTGGAGCGCAACCCGGCGGGCATTGCCGACGCACGCCGCAACGCCGAGCTCAACGGTCTTACCCGCAGCGCCTGGTTTATGGCCGACGATGCCACCGACTACATCCTAGATGCCGCCGACAACAACGAGCGCATCGACGTCCTTTCCATCGATCCGCCGCGTGCCGGCTCTACCCCCGAGTTCCTCGAAGCCGCCTGCGCGCTTAGACCTCGCCGCATCACCTATATCAGCTGCAACCCTGTGACCCAAGAGCGTGACCTGCACCAGCTCCTCGACGGTGGCTATCGCCTGCTCAAGATCACGCCCGTCGACATGTTCCCCCATACCGACCACACCGAAACTGTAGCGGTCCTCGAGCGCCGCTAATCCACCGGTACAAGAAGGGGGCGACCCGTCTGGGCCGCCCCCTTACTTGGTTTATGAACTCCGCTACATCCTCTTGCGCAGGTCACACACGCCGGCTGCCGCCATCTCGCGCAGTAGCGTCTCGCGGTCGCGCGTCACGATCAAATCCAGCGGAAAGTGAATCTCGTCGAGCATCTTGCGCGCTTGGTCGAGCTTACCAATTGCCATACCAATGTGCGCATCGGTCGAGACGCCAATTCCCACGCCCAGCTCGGCGCACCGTTCGGCAATCTTGCGGCACACGTCCCAATGCTCGGCATCCGCGCCATGCTCAAGACTGTGATTGTTGATCTCGATGATCTTGTGCTTAGCCTTAGCAGCAAGCAACACCTCGTCGATATCGAACGGCACGCCCGATCGACCCGTATGCCCCAGCATAAACACCTTGGGGTGCTCCAGAGCATTGATATACATCTCGGTCGTCTGGGCCAGCGTCGCGCCTTCAGCGAACTGCGGATTATGCACGCTTGCAACCAAATAATCCAAATTACGCGTAACCCGATCGAACAGCGAATGCTGACGGCTGTACGAATCGCCGGCAATATCGAGCGTGACAGGAGTGTCCTCGCCAAACAGGCTTCCGTCCAGCGAAACGATATCGGCCTCGGCGCCACGCAGCACCAACACGCCGCTCCAAATGCGCGGCCATATATCCTGGTTGATAAAGAACTGGTAACTGCGCAGGTCATTGGGGCAAGCCGTAACCATAGAGCTCAGATGGTCGGCAGATCCAAGCACCTGCAGGCCACGCTCTGCCGCCCAGTACACATTCTCCTCAATGGTCGAATATGCATGCGCAGAGAACATCGTATGGGTATGAATGTCACAGGAAAGCAGGTAGGGCATCAGGTCTCCTTATCTGGTATGGCCGTCGCGTATATTCATTGTACGCATAGCCTTCGATAGTCGTAAAACCGCTCCATCCCAAAGACACAACGTCCATGACAACGGGGTCCGGTTTAACACCAAACCCCGTTTCACGTAAAACATTGTAGGCAGAGCGCTCTGCTTTTAACGATACTCGTCCGCCAGCTGTTTCCAAGCGGGTAGCGAATTGATAATCGTTTCGTAACTCACGCAATAACCCAAGCGGAACCAACCCGGCATGCCAAAGCTATCCGAAGGCACCGCGAGCAACTCGTACTTCTTTGCACGCTCGCAAAAAGCGTTTGCGTCGGGCTCGAGCGCCTTCACCCACAGATAGAAAGCGCCGTCCGGCTCAACGTAGGTGTAGCCGTACTCCGCCAATGCGTCGGTGAGCGCCGTTCGGTTGCGAGCATAGGCTTCGACATCACTCGGCTCATCGATGCAATCGATAATCACGCGCTGGAAGAGCGCCGGTGCGCACACAAAACCCAGTGTACGGGCGGCACCGGCGACGGCCGGCATAAGGCGAGCAGCCTGCGGATTGGTGTTGGGAACCAAGATCCAGCCCACACGCTCACCCGGCAGCGACAGCGACTTGGAATACGAATAGCACACGACGGTGTTCTCGTAGATCGAGGGTACCCAGGGCACCTCCGCACCGTACACGATCTCGCGGTACGGCTCATCCGAGATGAGCATAATCGGATTCTCGGGATCACGCTTGGCATTGACCTCGCGCAGAATATTGGCCAGTCGCGTCAGCGTGTCACGCGTATATACGGCACCGGTCGGGTTGTTGGGCGAGTCGATAATGACGGCCGCCGTCTTATCAGTAATCGCCTTGAGCACGTTGCCCACACTCAACTGAAACGTGTCTTCATCGGCGGGTGCCTCGACACACGTACAGCCGGCCTTCTCAATCCACACGCGATACTCCGGAAAGTACGGGGCGATAACAATGACCTCGTCACCGGGATTGGTAACAGCGTTGAGCGTGCAGGTGAGCGAAGCCGCCGCACCCACGGTCATAAAGACATCTTTACCCTCATAGCTCGTGCCAAAACGACGGTTGAGCGACTCGGCCACAGCGACACGACATTGCGGCAGGCCTGGTGCGGGCGTGTATCCGTGCAGTTGGTCGCTCGGCAGCTCCAAGGCCTTTTTGATGGACTCCGCCACGGCAGCGGGCGCCGGAACACTCGGGTTGCCCAGCGAAAAATCGAATACGTTCTCCGCACCGATCTGTGCCTTGCGTTCAAGTCCATAGCTAAAGATCTCGCGGATGATAGAGCTTTCCGCTCCGCGAGCAAACATGGTTTCGTTGATCATCTGTTCCCCTTTCGCATAGGCGGTATTGTACGCTTTAGTCAAGCAAAGTACCGCAGCAATGTTAATTGGGGACAGACTTAAATGCGTGAAAACGCTCATTTAAGTCTGTCCCCAATCAACAGATGGCCCCATATCGCTCAAAAGAAAAAGCCTCCGCAGGTTTTCCCCGCGGAGGCTCTCACGACAAAGACTACTCGTCGGCCTCGGTGTCGCCATCGGCCTTTTTTGTGTCAGCAGCCTCGACATCGTCAGCGCTATCGGATGCGACTTCGGCATCCTCCTGCATGGCCGCCTGCGCAAAAGCTGCGGCATCAGCCGCCAGCTCCTCCTCGCTCATACGAGGCGCGCGCTTTTTGGTCGGCACGCCGGCCGCCTTGGCATTGCGCTCCTCCTTGGCTGCCAGAATGTCGCCCTCGCGCTCAAGGTAGGCATCCCAGTCGTTGTCAAGCAGGGCGTTCACGGCGTCGCCTTCGACGGTCTCGCGCTCAAGCAGCACCTTCGCCATCAGATCGAGCTGATCGCGACGGGCATCCAAAATCTCAACAGCACGACGATGGGCCTCACGCATGATGCGCTGAACCTCGATATCGATGCGGCGCGCCGTCTCCTCGGAGTAATCCTGGTGATCGGCATAATCGCGACCAAGGAACACCTGATGCTGTGCCTCGCCAAACACTTGCGTGCCCAGCTCCTCGCTCATGCCCAAACGCGTAACCATCTCGCGCGCCATCTTGGTCGCGCGCTCCAGATCGTTGCTCGCGCCCGATGTAATGTCATCGCACATGAGCTCCTCGGCAACGCGACCGCCCAAGAACACGGCAAGCTCGTCGAGCATCTCGTTCTTGGTCTTGAGGAAGTGATCCTCCTGCGGAAGCTGCAGCGTATAGCCCAGAGCCTGACCGCGGCTGACAATCGAAATCTTGTGAACCGGATCGGAGTGCTCCAGGATGTGACCCACCAGAGCATGACCGCTCTCGTGGTAGGCAATCGTGGTGCGCTCGGCTTCGGTCATCACGCGCCCCTTGCGCTGCGGTCCTGCAATCACGCGCTCCATCGATTCTTCGACCTCGTCCATCGAGATCACGGAGCGATGACGGCGAGCGGCAAGCAGTGCGGACTCGTTGAGCAGGTTTGCCAGATCGGCACCGGTAAAGCCAACGGTCATCTGGGCGAGCTTCTCAAACTTAACGTCCTCATCCATTGGCTTGTTCTCGGCATGCACGCGCAAGATCTGCTCGCGCCCCTTCACATCCGGGCGGTCGACCGTAACCTGGCGGTCAAAACGACCGGGGCGCAGCAATGCCGGATCCAGAATATCGGGGCGGTTGGTCGCGGCGATCAGGATGACCGATTCGCTTTCCTCAAAACCGTCCATTTCGACCAGCAGCTGGTTGAGCGTCTGCTCGCGCTCGTCGTGACCGCCGCCCAGACCGGCTCCGCGCTGACGTCCCACGGCATCAATCTCGTCAATGAAGATGATCGACGGAGCCTGAGACTTGGCCTCCTTAAAGAGGTCGCGCACGCGGCTGGCGCCGACGCCCACGAACATCTCGACAAAGTCAGAGCCCGAGATGCTAAAGAACGGGACACCGGCCTCTCCGGCAACGGCCTTGGCCAGTAACGTCTTACCGGTACCCGGAGGGCCCACCAGCAAAACGCCGCGCGGGATCTTGGCACCCAGCTTGCGATAACGGTCCGGATCGCTCAAGAAATCGCGAATCTCTTCGAGCTCCTCAACAGCCTCGTCCACGCCGGCAACGTCTTCGAACTTGACCTTGGGACGCGTAGCCTCGTTGGTCTTGGCGTTGGTCTTGCCAAACTGCATGTTCCTATTATTGGCGCCCATCATCTGGCGCATAAAGTAGAACATGATGGCGATCAGGGCAATCGTCGGCAGTACGCTCATCGCCAAGTCGCCCCAAAAATCGGGGTCGTTGGTGTTGACGATGTACTTAGTGTCGGGATGCTCCGCCATGAGCTCGGCAAGCGAATCGGAGCCGACATAGGTCGAGGAAAAGCTCTTGAGCTCACTCGTGTCGCCCTTGCCCTTTTTCGCCTTCCAGTAATGACCCGTCACGCTTCCGTCCTGAACCGTATAGGTCAGATCTTCGACGCGATCCTGCTTGATAGCGCTCACCATCTCGCTCGTCGCGAGCTTAACGGTATTGCTGGAGCTGGCAAAGCCGGAGCCCATATTAAAGAAGGCGTAGCCCAGAAGTGCGCAAGCCAAAAGAAAATACAGCCAGCCCGTACGTGTGGGTTTCTTGCCTCCGGGCATCCCCGGAATCTTAGGGTCCCGGGGTGTCTGGGAATTGTAGTCGTTACGGTCGTCGGGCATCTTACGAATAAACCTCCGGTTTCAAAATGCCCAGATACGGAAGGTTACGATAGCGCTCGGCATAGTCGAGGCCGTAGCCCACCACAAAGGCATCGGGGCAATGGGTTCCAACATACTTGGGCGTAATGGCCGAGATGCGGTCCTCAACGTCCTTCCACAGGAAGGCGGCGACCTCCAGAGAAGCGGGCTTGCGGCTCTCAAGGTTCTTCATCAGATACTTGAGCGTCAGGCCCGAGTCCAGAATGTCTTCAACGATCAGCACGTCACGACCGCGGATATCGATATCAAGGTCTTTGATGATACGCACGATGCCCGAGGACTTCACACCGTCGCCATAGCTCGAAACGGCCATGAAATCGATATTGGTCGGCAGCTCGATCTTGCGCATCAGGTCGCCCATAAAGACCACGGCGCCGCGCAAGACCGCAATCAGCACCAGATCCTTACCCGCGTAGTCGCGCGTAATCTCCTCGCCCAGGCGAGAGACGATACCGTCGATATCCTCCTGCGTAAACAGAACCTTCTCGATATCCGGATGTTGAGAAGCCATGACAACCCTTTCTCGTGCTTAATCGCCCACACACCGCCGTATGGACGCGAACTACACATTCTAGCAGCGCACGGGGTATATTTTCCAGCCCGTGCACCATCAGCGCGGGAATACCGTCAACGCCGCACAGAAAAACTGGTGCGAGGGGCTAATCCGCGTCAACCACGCGAAGCAGATAGGCCACACGCGTCGCCGCCGTGCACTTAAAGCGTTCGTCCGCGCGAACTCCGGCGACCCACACCACGACACCCCCCGGTGCCGTCCTTACCATGGGCACGCCGCTGCGCTCGGAAACGGGAATACGAGCCTCGCACAACAAGTCGGATACCTTCTTGCTTCGGCCACTCATGCCTAACGGGCACATCACGTCTCCCGGTGCGGGACCGTCCACCCACAGGCGCGCCAATCGCCCCTCGGCAGGAACCTCGCCGCGCGAGCCCGCCAAGATCCGCTCGCTATCGCTGTTGGCAAAACCCAGGGCAGCCGCGTCCACCAAAGCTGCCACTTCCCCAGCAGCCGCAAACTCACGGGCGCGGCGCACGATATCGCATCCCGGCTCAACGGCTATCGCTTCTGTGACCAGCATACGTCCCCCGCCCAACGACATACGGCCGGGTATGGTAATCCAGTCCGCAACCAAGCCCTCACGAGCCGCCGGTGCCTTAAACGCCAGCATGCCAAACTCAACACGTGCGTCAATCCCCGCCGGAAGCGTAACCGAACCCGCACCCTCGGCAACACAGGAGAGGACTCGCTCCACATGGCGCATCTCTGGGCGAGCGTCCGGATCGATGCGTTTAATCGCCAGTCGCACGATGCGCCGCGCGATTACCACCTCGGCCGCAGCAAGGCGTCTGGCATCGAGCACCAGCGCGCCCGCTGCCTCTTTGCGCAGGCAGCTTCGAAACGCCTGTGCCGACAACTGGGATAGAAACGCATCCTCATCACCCAAGATCTCACAGGCGGCGCCAATCGTCTTGCACACGCTCGCATTACGCTGCGCCAGCACTGGCATTACCCGGTGGCGAACGTAGTTTCGCAGATACGTGATATCTTCGTTGGTCTCGTCCTCGCGCCACGGCTGACCATGCACCTGCAGATAGCCCACAAGCTCGCCATGAGTTAGGTCGAGCAAGGGGCGTACCACAATATTCCTTCGGCGGGGAATGCTCGAGAGCCCAGCAGGGCCCGACCCCTTAATGGCGTTCATCAAAAATGTTTCCGCGCGGTCTGAAGAGGTATGGGCAGTACAGATGCGCGCCGCCGTTCTCGGCGCCCCCATCTTGGCACAAAGCTCGCGAACATACCTTCGCGCCGCGGCATAACGCACCTCGCGCGCAGCCGCCTCGATATTGCCCGACTCCCCATCAAAATAGGCGTGCTCCACGCACAGCGGCAACCCATATTGTGCGCAGAGCTCGCGCACAAAGGCCTCGTCGCCGTCGGATGCCTTGCCTCGCAGGTGATGGTTTACATGAAGCACATGTAGGCGCTCGCGAGCAATGGGGGCAACGCCGCGTCCATCTTGGATATCCAGCTTTGATGTGCACGCCATAAGAAGCAGTGCCGTCGAGTCCGCACCACCTGATACCATGAGCACCACAGGAGCAGCCTGCTGCCTCGTCCGGGTCTCATCGACTGCCCCGGGTACGGCATGGTGTCCGTAATGCTGTGATACCGTTGGCATTCGCTTCCTCCTCTATTCGTCAGCACTCATTGTATCCTTTGGAATCTTATGTCTCGCCTGCACCTTCATATCCTCGGCAGCGGCTCTAAAGGCAACTGCGCACTCATCGAGGGCCCGCAGGGGCTCATTATGGTCGATGACGGACTGTCCCGCCGCGAAACACTCAAACGCATGGCTGAGCTCGGCCTTTCGGCAGACGACGTGTCCGCCCTTGTTGTCACCCATGAGCACAGCGACCACATTAAGGGGCTTGAGGTGTGGTGTAAACATTGGAACGGACCGGTCTTTTCCAGCAGAGGCACGCTCGCATCAAAGGAAAGCCTCGCACATCTGTCTGTTGAGGAATTCGACCCAGGTGACGCCCTCTCTATTGCCGGGGTCCACATTCAAACGTATTCGACATCGCACGACGTCGTCAATCCTGTCGGCTACCGTTTTGATGCCCAGGGTGATTCGGTTGGCTTTGCCACCGACACCGGCGAGTTGTCGAAGCGTGCCATCGATACACTCAGGGACTGTCGCATTCTCGCGCTCGAAAGCAACCACGATGTAGCCATGCTGCGTCAAGGAGACTATCCTCGCTTTCTTCAGGAGCGCATCCTGTCTGCAAAAGGGCATCTCTCCAACGATCAGGCCGCCGATGCCGCACGCGCGCTGGTAACCGATCGCACCGAGCAGCTTATCGCGATGCACATTAGCCAAGACAACAATCGCCCAAGCCTTACCGTCAAAAGCTACGCAAGCTCACTTGGGGCAACACTCGACAACGAGCTTGGTAGCACCGCCACCCGCGTTGAGGGGCCACATAAACTCACAATACGTCCCGCCGGGCAATATCGGCCCATGACCATTCAGTAGGCCGTCTCAAATATTCAGTAGGCCGTCTCAAATATTCAGTAGGCTGTCTCAAATAGAAAAGGGGGCCGGGAATCGCTTCCCAGCCCCCTTAGCTCAGGCACCGATGTTAATGGCCGATAACGTTAGTCGATGAAAATCTTCGTAACGTTCTTCTTCTCGACAATCTTAGGAACCGTAACGGTAAGGATGCCGTCAGCATACTTTGCAGAAAGGCCCTCGCTCGAAGCATCCTTCAGGTACACACCGCGCGTCGCGCTGTAAGAGCAAAACTCCTTCTGCAAGTAGTTCTTGTCCTTGTTCTCTTCGCTCTCCTCAACATTCACGCTAATGGAAAGACGACCCTCATTGAGCTCAACGTCGATGTCGTCCTTCGCGACGCCGGTCAAATAGGCCTTAACCTCGTAACCGTCGCCCTTGTCCTCAACATCAACGGGAAACGCCTTGGAGGCGATCGAGTTGTTTGCCAGATCGGTCATATCATCAAACAGATCGAACAACGAGCTAGCAGAGGGACGAACACCAAAAACCGAACGATAAGGAACCATGCTTGCCATGACTACCACTCCTTTAAGGGACTGCCGAGCCATCTTCTAGGTGGCAGGGACTTCTTTTGACGCTTTAATATATGCCCATCCATTTCTTATATATACATTTTGATATAAAGTTTTTTGAGTCTCTATCTATAAGCATATCTAAGTCTATGTGACTAAGGTTTAATGAGGTCAAGGTTCTTTGAACCGTGCCTTAAATACCAAATGTGCCCTAGCTAAACAAAGCTGGGGCTTACAATGAGCGTATACACAATATTAATGACAACCTAAGGGCATCATGGACGATCAAGCCTCCGACAATTCGTATGATCAGATGCAAAACGATAAATCAACCTATCCGCAGACCATACGCTACCATCGTCCCCATATTTCCCAAGAGCCTATTGACGATACAGAGCCTGAATATGTAACTCGCAATCGTTATCAAACCCTTGAAGAATCTCAATCACGTCGCAAACACATGGGCGTCGCCCCGAGCGAATCGGCGTATCTCAAAGATGCCCCCTTATCCAAAAACAGCGCATGCAACCAGGAGCAGGCCCGAACACCCGCTAAGCAACAACGAAGAGAGCCTCGCCCTAAGCAGACCCTAGCGCATTCTGCCCGCTATTTAGAGACGCCGAAGCAAGGAAAATCGATATTTATATCGTCTAGCAGGCGACGCAAACAGCACCGGCTCCAAATCGCGCTCTTGATCATTGCCATCGCGGCAATCGCGCTGGTCATTCGTTTTATTTTCTTCAAATAGAAAAGACAATTAAGCCGTAGAGGCTTTAGGTTTACAACGCCCAAACGAAAAAGGGAGAGGCCGCGAGGCCTCCCCCTTCTCAGTCCAAGCGT
>NZ_JBNPLL010000018.1:0-43824 GCF_050313455.1 Collinsella sp. SGI.180 | reverse complement strand
CCCGAATCAAGGCAACGCCGATGTTTTGGCAACGCCAGCGAGCGCCCGTCATTTGAGCCAAGGTGCCGTGAAATGAAAAGGCGCTGACCTTCTGGTCGCGCCTTTGAAGTTGAAAGGCAGATTGCCGCTCTGGCGGGCTTGCAGCGTCAACTGGTTACGCGGTTTGGTAAAACCGCGTAACTTATATGACCATGACGTAGCGGCTGCCCACGTAGTACTGCTTGCCGAGCAAAACCGGCTCGCCATTGGGACCGGTAAAGCCGGCACGCAGGTTGAGCAGCGGATCGTGCGGAGCGATGCCCAGCTCGGCCGCCTGCTCGGCATTGGCGCGAACGGCCTCGACCGTGCGGTAGCCAACCGAGGCAATCGGCGTTCCACCAACACGCTCGACCTCGGCAAAAATCGACTTGTCCTCAAGATCGGCCGTCAACAGCTCACGATATGCGTCAAAGGGCACAAAGATGTTCTCCTCAAAGATGGGCTCGCCGTCGGCCGTACGCACGCGCTTGATATGCAGCAGCAGCGCATCCTTCTGCAGGCCAAAGAACTCCATCTCGTTTTGGCGCGCCGGAACGATCTGGCGATCGATTACATGCGCGCCGGCCTTCATGCCATTGTCGGCACACAGCGCGGTAAACGTCTGCAGCATCGAGGCATGAAACTGGCGGTTGATGTGCGGCGTGGAGACAAACGTGCCACGGCCTTGCTGTTTAACCAGATAGCCATCGGAACACAGCTCCTCTACGGCGCGGCGCACCGTAATACGGCTCACCTCGTACTGCTCGGCAAGCTCAAGCTCGGACGGGATACGCTCCTTGGGTGCATAAACACCCTTCTCGATCGAATCCTTGATTTCGTCGTAAATCTGCTGGTACAGCGGCGCATTTTTGGGTGCAGGCATATCTAATCACTCTTATCGAAATATCGGAATAACAAATACGTATATAACGTCTAGTTTTATGTTACCTCATAACGATAAAACGATACACCCTCCCTACCAAAAAGGGACAGGATTGAGCAGAGCCGGCAAAATGCCAAATACCTTACTTGCCGTCGTCCTGCTGCAGGCTGTCCTGTTCGCTGAGGCGCACCTGCCTGCTGGCCATGCGTGCGGGCTTGTCGGGATCGGGAACGGCCGTGGGCATGGGTTCGTCGACATGACCACCCCACCAACCGCCCACAAAGTTGAGCGTGTGGAACACGTTGATCACGGCGCCGGGATCAACCTCGCATACCAGCCTGATAATGTCCTGGCTCTCGTAGGTCGAGACAACGGTGTGCAGCAGGTACATCTTCTCGCGGCTGTATCCGCCGACGACCTCGGCGCAGCTAATGCCGTGCTGAAAATGGTTTACGTAGGCAGTCATGACCTCGTCTGCCTTACGCGTCGTGATCTGCAGCGTCACACGATCGTAGCGATGATAGAAACTGTCGATGGTCTTGGTCGAAATAAACTGAAACACAATGGAATACGCCGCCTTGTCCCAGCCAAACATAAAACCAAAGATTGCCAGGATAAAGCAGTTGAAGCCAAAGATGACGCCCCAGATGGTCTTGCCCGTGTGGTTGGAGACCCACAACGCGATAAAGTCGGTACCGCCGGTGGATGCGCCGGACTTAAGCGCGATGGCAGCACCCAGGCCCGAGACCACGCCGCCAAAAATGATGAGCATGATCTTGTCGCCCAAAAATGGAGCGAAGTGAAAAACGTTGAGGAACAGCGACGAGAGCACGACCTGCATCATCGAGAAGATGACGAAGCGCTTGCTAATGCCGTTCCAGCATAGGAGCGCCACGGGGATGTTGAGTGCGAGCATACCGAGCGAGATGTCAATGTGAACGCCACCTAGCGAGGTAACGCGATCGAGAAGGACCGCGACGCCGGTAAGACCACTCGGAAGCAGGTCAGCGGGCCAAATGAACGCCTGGATCAGGAATGTCTGGAGAACGGCAGAGACCGTGACTGCCACGGCAGTAATGGCACGGCGGACGATGGTGAGGCGGCCGAGTACGAGCACGCGGTCCGTGAGCTGATCGATGGCATCCGCCACGCAGGCTCCTTTCGAAGGCAGATATAGTTGTGGGGCATGCCCGCGATTGTAGCATGGAGCGTGCGGGGGCGCCTCAATTCACCCTCTCTCGACAACCATCAGAAGGACCGTGAGGCCGCTCAAAAGAAAAACGCCGTGAAGAGAGCGATCCCTTCACGGCGAATTCGGCATTTGCCCAGATAAAACCTGCCAAAATAAACCTGTCCCTAAATGGCAGGTAGGATGTCACACAGATTGTCAATGACAACGTCGGCGGCAGACTGGTCCAGGTTGACGCCCTCGTGCGGACGCAGCGCCAGGACGCGGGCGCCAGAGCGCTTGCCAGCCTCGATGCCCAGAGGCGAATCCTCGATAACCAGGCACTCGGAAGGCTCCACCCCCAGCGCCTCCATGGCACGCTGGTAGATCTCGGGGTCGGGCTTAAACGCACTGCACTCGTGGCCGCTGATGGTGTAGTCCAGCACGTCGGCGATGCCGGCAATCTCCACCAGCTCGTCGATCAGCTCGCGATAGGACGAGCTCGCGATGGCACACTTCACGCCGCGCTCATGCAGCTCACGCATCACCGGCTCCGTCTGCTCGTTGAGAAGCTCGGCATACGGAACGGGGTGGTGCGGGCTGTAGACCTGCTTGTACTCCACGCGCAGGCGCTCACGCAGCTCAACATCGTCGGGCACCAGCGACTTCCAAATGGCCGGCTCGTTAGACCCCGAAAGGTCGGGGATCTCGTCAAAGTGGAACCCCTTCTCTTCCATAAACGCCACGCGGCGACGGTTGTAGAACCACTCGGTATCGACCAGCACGCCGTCCATGTCAAACAGCACTGCCTTGATCATACGCTCCTCCTTCCACCTGCCAAAAAGGGACAGGTTTATTTTGGTAGGTTTTATCTGGGGTTTGCGGCGCGACAAACACGCCCCCAAAGCAAAAAAGGGGACGGGGCGAAAACCCCATCCCCTCTCAATCAACCCGTAAGGTCTACTTACTTGTGATTAGTAGGAAAGCTTCCACATGTAGCGACGCATGGTCAGCGGGTGCTGACGGGCCTCGGCGATCTGGTTGCCGTACTCGCGCATAACGGCGAGGTGCAGCAGCGGGTTGAAGTAGGTGACGACGCTCGCGGGCACGGCGTCAGCCAGGCCGTAGTCCTTGGAGTCGATCAGAGCGACCTTGGCGCCCATGCGCTTAAGGAAGGTGAGGGCGCGGGCGTCCATCGGACGGGTAGCGCCATCGGACATGAAGAAGACGTAGGGCTTACCCTCGGTGGAAACCTCGAACGGGCCGTGGAAGTACTCGCCGGTGTTGTAGGCGGCGGCGTCGATCCACTGCATCTCGGTGAACAGGAAGGCGGCGTGAGAATAAGCCATCTTCTCGGAGGCACCGGAAGCCATGAAGTAGATCATCTTGTCGTCCTTGAAGTCCTCGGCGAACTTCTTGGCGAGCTTCTTGCAGGACTGAGCGGCGTTCTCGCAGAGGTCGAAGACGTTGGTGAGGCCGGTGATCATGTCCTCGTAGTGGTCATAGCCCTCGGTCTGCTGAAGGATCTCGAGAGCAAGAGCGATGGCATAGCCGGGCTTCTCGCACTTGGCAGCGTAGTTGGCGTGGAAGCCGTGGATGATGACGTGGTCGGCGTCGACGGTCAGAGCGGAGCCGGCCTTGTTGGTGAGGGAGACGACCGGGCAGTTGTGCTTCTTAGCGGTCTTGTTGGCCTCGACGGTCTCGGGCGTGGAGCCACCGAGGGAGCAGGTGATCACGAAGGTGTGCTCGTTGACCCAGGAGGGCGTGTCGTAGTTGAACTCGTTTGCGGTGAAGATCTGAACGTTCAGCTTGTCCGTGTTGTTGGCCAGGAAGTACTTGGCGGGGTAAAGGTCGGACATGGAAGCGCCGCAGCCAACGAAGGCGACGCTGTGGATCTCGTGGTTGGACAGGACGTCAGCGACGATCTGCTTAGGGAGGTTAAGGTCGATCTCGTACATCTGACACATTCCTTTCGATTTTTGCGGCGCCACTTTGCCGGACGTGCGCAGGATTACCGTGATTTGGACCGAGTCGCCGGCCCATTGAAGATGTGACATAGGGACTGTCCCTTTGACACATTTAGGGATGGAAGCCTGCCTGGGGTATGGGATGCCAGGCAGGCTCCCCGGGGAAAGCGGTTAGACGCTTGGGCGCGACTAGGCCAGGATGCCGGCCGCGGAGAGGGCGATGCCGCCCACGATGGCGATCACAAGAAGCCAACCGGTGTTGACGTTCTTCTTGATGAGCCAGTACATAAGGCCGGTGAGGCCAAGGGAAATCATCTGGGGCATCATGCCGTCCAGGATGTCCTGGATCACGACGGTGCCGTCAGCGAACTGCAGCGGGGTGGTGGCGCCGATCAGCGTTGCGATCATGCCGCCCACGGACATAAGACCCACGATGCCGCAGACATACATGAGCTTCTCCATGAGGTCGCCGCCCTGAAGCTTGCTCAGGTACTCGTGGCCGCCCTGATAGCCCATCTTGGCTGCGAACCACGTGATCAGCACGGAAGGCACGATGGAGATGAGCATGGCCAGGATCGGGCCCATGATGGAGCCCTGCTGAGCCAGCTGAACGCCCAGACCAAAGGCGATAACGCGGATGGTGCCCTGGAAGAAGGAGTCACCAATACCGGAAAGCGGGCCCATGAGGGAGGTCTTGACCGCGTTGATCGAATCGGGATCGAAGTTCTCGGGATCCTTGGCGTACTCCTCCTCCATGGAGGCGGCGAGGCCCAGGACGAAAGCGCTCGTCTGCGGAGTGCAGTTGTAGAACGCCATGTGACGGCGGTAAGCCTCTTTCTTGGCAGCGAGCTGCTTGGGGTCGGACTCATCCGGATAGAGGCGATCGAGCGTGGGAACCATGCCATAGAGGAAGCCCATGTTCATCTGACGCTCGTAGTTCCAAGAGGCCTGGATGGCCCAGGAGCGCCAGAAGAACTGGCTGACCTTCTTGTTCAGGGACACGTCCTTGGTTGCGGTTGCCATAGTGTGTTCCTCCTTAGTCTTCGTCGTCTTCGAGCGGATCGTAGTCGGAATCGACACCGGCGGCTGCATGGGAACCGTTGAACTTGAAGCCCATGAAGACGACAGCCAGGCACACACCGATCAGAGCGACCGCGATGACGGACAGGTTGAGGTAAGCGGCGAGCAGGAAGCCGATGAACAGGAACGGAGTCATACCCTTCTTGATCATCATGGTGAGCAGCAGGGCCAAGCCGTAGGCGGTCATGATCTTGGTCGAAACGTTAAGACCAGTGGACAGCCACTCGGGGACCATGTTGACGATGGCCTGAACCAGGTCGGTGCCAACAAAGACGGCGAGGAAGATCGGCAGGAAGTACATGACGGCGTACAGACCAGTGCCGACGCAGATGTGCATACGGTAGGCAGTCTTGAACTTTCCGTTATCGATCGCGCTATCTGCCACATGGGTGAGGGCGGCGATGATGGAACGGAACACGATGCCGAGGAGCTGACCCAGGACGGCGACCGGGATGGCGATCGTCATGGCGGTCTCGGCGGAAGCATCGGTCAGGCACGCAAAGGCAGCGGCCACGATGCCGCCCAGGACCATATCGGGCGGAACGGCAGCACCGACCTGCACCAGGCCCATGGACACGAGCTCGACGGCGGCACCGACGGCAAGGCCGGTGGGCACATCGCCCAGCAGCAGACCGACGAGCGTAGCGCCAACGAGGGGCTGCTCGAAGTTAAGACGACCGAGCAGGCGGGAGTCCCACATGCAGAACACGCCGACGAGGCCGACGAGCACCGCACTGATGAACGTATTCATACCCTTCTCCTTTCAGTCAGGCAAAAGCCTGGTTGACTACAGCTTGGCGTCGATGTCGACGCTCTGATACGTGGGGGTCTGCTGGACATAGAGCTTGATGCCCATGTCGAGCAGCTGGTTGATGTCGGCCTTCTGCGTGGCGTCGAAGAAGACGGAGCTGTCCTTGCCGCCGACCTGATCGGCACCGTCGTGGTTGGCGGTAGCGCCCAGGTTGATGGCGTCGAGCTTGTAGCCCTGGCAGAACTGCAGCATCTCGGCAGTGTTGCCAAAGACGAACATGACGCGCTCGCCGAGGGTGTTGAGCTTGTCCATCTTGGCGAGGGCACGCTCGACGGTGAAGACGTTCAGGCGCACGCCCTGGGGCTTGGCCAGCTTAAGAGCGCCCTTCTTGATGTCATCGTTGGCGGCAGCGTTGTCGACGACGATGATGCGCTCAGCCTGAACCTTGGTGGTCCAGGTAAAGACGACCTGACCGTGCAGCAGACGGTAGTCAAGACGTGCGAGGACGATCTTGGCGGGACCGGAGCTGTGACGGGACGCCTTGGCCTTCTTGGCGGGAGCCGCGACGGCCTCGACCGGTGCGTTGGGGTTGGTCAGACCAGTGCGGGCCTCGTTGATGAGGGCCGCGAGCTCGGTGCCCTTGACGGGGGCGGGGCTCATAGCGAGCGTGAGCGCCAGCGGGATGTTGAAACCGCTGACAACCGTGAACTTCGTGCCGTTCTTGGAAAGCTCGACCATGCTGTTGTTGACCGAGCTGCCGAGCATATCGGTCAGCACATAGACGGTGTCGTCCGCGTTGAACGTGGCGATCATGGCGTCCACCTTATTGGTGATGGGCTCCTTGTCGTCACGAGCAAGCGACACGACGTGGACGTTCGACACGTCGCCGAGAACCATCTCGAGCGTGTCTTTGGCGCCTGCGGCCAGGCCGCCATGAGATGCGAGAATGATCTGATTCATCTTGCCTCCTCCTTCTCGTTATGGTCATTATAACGTCTTATACGCTACTTATATTGATAATTAGTATAAAGACCGTTCGCGGTTAAAAATCGACCGTTTACGGGTTTAACGTACTCGAAACGTTGGGGCTGGATAAGCGGACACTGGCTGGATAACCCCAGGTCGGATGCCGCACGCAATTCCCTATCGCACGAAGTACCAGGGACTTTCCTGTACGGTGGGCTCCAGCGCGATGCCGGTGCGTTCCTTAAACAGATCCATGTCCTGCGATTTCTCCGTCCACCACGCGTTGGGCTTAAAGGTCATGCTCTCAATGACATGGCCGACAAACACACTGTTGCGCAGCTTGGAAAAGTCGGTATTCATGATCAGGATGGACGCGAGCACCAGCACGATGCCCAGGACCTTGATCGCGCCGGCGGGCTCGGCGTAGACACCAATGCCCAGCAGTACGGTGACAACTGTCTCGAATGACATTACGACGGGAACTTTCGACGTCTCGAGCCCCATGGACAGACCCTGCATATATAAGATGTAAGCCACGGCTGTGGGGATGAGTCCAAAGCCAAGGAACAGCAGCAGCAGCTGTGGCGACATTGCCGCGGCGACATCCGGCCACGGAGCCGCGATAGCTGCCATAACCGCACCGCCAAAAACAAAGCCCCAAAACGTGACAGCCAGCGGGTGGACCGTCTTGGTTGCTATTCGGCTAAACACCGCGAGCGACGCACCACAAAGGCCTGCAATCACACCCGACGTGACGCCCCAAACCGAAAAATGAAAACCGGAAAGGTCGCCATTGGTCACTGAAAGCACGCAGCCAACGATGTTAAAGACAATGGCAACGAGCTTGTTAGGGGTCACGTCCTCGCGATAAAGCATGCGGCCGAGCATGACGCCAAACACCGGCGAGGTGTAGAGCAGCACCGAGGCCGTGGACATGCCCACCTCGCCCATGCACTCGTAATAGCAGGTGTTGGCGGCGGCCAAACCGACGATACCGACAAGCGCGCAGGGAACAAGCTCTTTAGGGCTTGCCTTGAACAGGGCCAGCGGACCCTGAGCCACGGTAGACCCCTCACCCGGGCGGCAGCCCATAAACATCAGGACCGGCGCCAAGATAAGCGCTCCGACCAACAAGCGAAAGGCAGCCATGCTCTGGGACGAAACGCCCATGGCCGAGATGCCGTTTACAAAGATTCCGATGCTGCCCCACATAAGCGCGGCGATCAGCACCAGCACATAGCCCAGATTGCTTTTCTTCAACGCAGCCTCCTCGGTATTGTTTCCAATATGTTTCATACTACGTTATAGTCGTTATATACATTTTTCAAGCCACAAATCGCCGAACGGAAAAATCTGCTCCCCCACATACTCATTGGGGACGTACTTAAATGACTAGTCATTCAGGAACGTCCCCAATGACTAGTCGTTTAAGTACGTCCCCAATGACTACCCAACGACTAGGACTGTCCCCAACTGCCGGCAGAAAGGGAACGTCCTCAACTGCCACATCTGAACCAAGGCGACGCCGATGCTTTGGCAACGTCAGCGAAAACCCGCCAGAGCGAGCAAGGTGCCTTGAAGCGAAGCGGCATTGACCTTCTGGTCATGCCGCCGAAGTTGAAAGGCAGATTGCCGCTCTGGCGGGTTTGCATCGTCGAGCCGTTACGCGGTTTGGCAAAACCGCGTAACTCCTAGTAGTCGAGCTTCCACATGTAGCGGCGCGTCATATAGTCCTTGTGGGTGACGGCAGAGAGTGCACGCATGTACACGTTGTTGAGGATCGGTGCGAAGATCAGGTGGTTGAAGTATTCGCTCACGCTGTCCTTGATGTCGTTGAGGCCGAGCTCCTTGGCGTCGAGCTGATAGACGCGCTCGCCACCGTACTGGTTGACGAAGCGGATGCCGCGCTCGTCGTTGCAGCGGCTGCGGCCGACGCTGATGAGCTGGAACAGCGAAGTGCGCTTGTCCAGGATCTCGAAGGGGCCATGGAAGAAGTCGCAGGTGTTGATGGTGCAGGAGTCGATCTGTAGCATCTCCTGCACGTTGCAGATGCTAAAGACGTAGGCGGCACCAAAGAGCGGACCCTGAGCCATCACGTTGATGCAGGGCTTGTCGGCGTTCTGCTCGGCCCACTTGGCAGCGAGCGGACGGGTGTACTCGACGGCCTTGCGATAGATGGGGTCGACCAAGTCAAAGGCGGCCATAGCGGTCTCGTACTCGGCATAGCCCTCGGTCTGCTGCGTGAGCTCCATGGCGATCATGGTCACGACGGCGGAGTTGGTGCGGCCCATGCAGGACTCGTCGACGGCCAGGCTGTCGTACTGGATCTTGTAGTCGCAGACCTCGGTGAGGGCGGATTCGTCAACATAGATGGCGATGGTGCTGGCGCCGTGGTCCTTGGCGACCTGGGCGGCGACGATAGTCTCCTTGGTGCCGCGCATGGACACGACGACGGCCAAGGTGTTCTCGTTAACGTAGGCAGGGGTGGCGTGCACGAACTCGTTGCTGGTGTAGCTGGAGCTCACGACCTGCGTGGCCTCGTGCTCCATAAAGTACTGGGCAGGATAGTTACCGCCGTTGGATCCGCCGGCGCCGATCCACACGACGCGCTTGATGCCGCCCTTGTCTGCCTTGTCGGCCAAAACCTGGGAGACGACATCCTTAACCTGTTCCTGAGTGGTCATCGTGCATCAGCCTTTCTTCTCGTTTGATGCTCATCACAGGCATACAAGTTACATACATGTTTTGGTTATGTCGACTAGTTGTATGCTATATTTGTCTTAGAAATTTTGCTGCTGCGGTTTTCGGTAGCTCGCTACCAGCAGTTTTATTGTTTTATTAAATACATGCTTGCTTAGGTAAGCATACAGGTTAGATATAGGTTGGCAATATGGGCGTCACATCTAAAAAGAAACTGACCCAATACGAGCGCTTGGCGGGCACGCTGCGCGATCGCATCGCTGCCGGCACGTATGCGCGCGGAGACAAGCTGCCGTCCGAGATGGAACTCATGGACGAATCGGGGCTGTCACGCAGCACCGTACGCCACGCCCTTAAGGTGCTCGTTGATGAGGGCCTGGTGCGCACCGAGCGCGGGCGTGGCGCCTTTGTGGCCGACACGCCCGCGCTCCACGAGAACAACCTGGTGTTTTCGAGCTATACCAAGCAGGTCGAAGGCCAGGGCATGAAGCCCACCACGCGCACCGTGGACTCGGGCTTTGCCAAGGCGGCCGGCAGCATAGCTAAGTTCTTTGACGCCGCCGTGGGCAGCAAGCTCGTCAAACTTGTCCGCCTGCGCTACCTGGACGACGCGCCGCTGTGCCTGGAGACCACCTACCTGCCGCCAAGCTTCGAGACGCTCATCGATCGCGATATCAACGGTTCGCTCTACGCCACGCTGCGACAGGAGTACCATCGCGCACCGGCACAGGGGCATAAGACCTTTGAGGTGTGCTATGCCTCGCAAAACGAGGCGTTTTTGCTCAACGTTGAGCGCGGGCAGGCGCTGATCCTGATCACCGACTACGTCTACGACACCGACGGCCGACCGCTCCATGTCTCCAAGCGCATCCAACGCACCGACCGCGCCAAATACACCGAACCCATCGGCTAACCTGCCAAAATAAACCTGTCCCTAAATGGTAGGTTTGGGGAGGTCGGGGAACCAGGTTGGTTTGGGTTGGTTGGGCGTGCGCTCGGCTAGGACCAACTCCATCCAACACATGTCGTACCAGCGACCGAACTTTTGGGCGCAGCGATCGAAGGTGCCCACCAGGCGATATCCCATATGGGCATGGAAATCCTGGCTGTTGTGCGTCAGGTACTCGTCGTCCTTGTCGTGCGGCACGGCGATGAGCGCGCACATGTTGGTGATGCCCATCGCAATCAGGCATTGCTTGAGCGCATCGTGCAGCTTGCGGCCCAGCCCGCCGTGGCGCACATCGCGCGCCAGGTAGATCGACGTCTCGACCGACCAGTCGTATGCCTCGCGGCTGTTGAGCGGACTCACATAGGCATAGCCTACCAGACGCCCGTCCAGCTCCATCACCAAATACGGGTAGCGCTTGAGCGTACGCTCGATACGCCCGGCGAACTCCTCAACGCTCGGCACCTCGTATTCGCAGGTAATCGCCGTCTGGCGCACATACGGCTCATAGATGGCAAGCAACGCCGGCGCATCGTCGGGCGTCGCCAGGCGAATCGTCGGCTCGGACATTTCGGTCATACAACCCTTCCCCCTCAAAAACAAAGGCTGCCCTGCGCCAAGCTCTGGCGCAGGGCAGTCCCTTGTCACTACATCAGGCTACAGGACAGCCGCCAACGCGTCGATGTCCTCCTGCGTCGTGGCCCAGCTGGTGCAAAAGCGCACCACCGTGTGGGTCTCGTCGTACTTTTCCCAGTACTCAATCGAGGCATGCTCGCGAATGCGGGCCATGTCCTCGTTGGGCAGAATCACAAACTGCTGGTTGGTCGGCGTCTCCAAAAAGAACTGGTAGCCGCGCTCGTGCAGCACGCGACGCAGCGCCTGAGCGGTCTCGATCGCCTGGCGACCAATCTCAAAATACAGGCCGTCGGTAAAGAGCGCCTCAAACTGCACACCCGTCAGGCGGCCTTTGGCAAGCAGCGCGCCATGCTGCTTAATACGCGGAATGGGATGCGCCGGGGCGTGCATACCGCAGAACACCACAGCCTCTCCGCAGAGCGCGCCGCACTTGGTACCGCCGATGTAGAACACGTCGCACAGCTGCGCCAGCTCGGGCAGGGTAACGTCGCACTCATCGGCCGCCAGCGCATAGGCCAGGCGGGCGCCATCCACAAACAGCGGAATCTCGCGCTTCTGGCACACTGCGTGAATCGCCGCGAGCTCGGCCTTGGAGTACAGCGTGCCGTACTCGGTCGATAGGCTCACGTACACGGCACCCGGGAACACCGTGTGCTCGTAGCTCTCGTTTTCGTAGAACACCTGGATATAGTTCTCAAGGTCCTCGGCGTGCATCTTGCCCTCGTAGCCGGGGATGGTGAGCACCTTGTGGCCGCCAAACTCGATGGCGCCCGCCTCGTGGCAGGCGACGTGGCCGGTCTCGGCAGCAACGACGCCCTCGTACGGCGCGAGCAGCATGTCGATCACCGTCGCGTTGGCCTGCGTGCCGCCCACCAGAAAAAACACGTCGGCATCGGGGGCCTGACAGGCCTCGCGGATAAGCTGCTTGGCACGCTCGGTATGTGCATCGGTACCGTATCCGGGCTGCGGCTCCATATTGGTGTCGACGAGCGCCTGCAGCACCGCCGGGTGTGCGCCGTGGGAATAATCGTTGTTAAACGCGAGCATGGCAATCCTCTCTTACCGGGTATCGGCCAGATGATTCAAACGGAGCTATTGTACGCCGCTGGGATAGGCAATGCGCGCGGCAAGGCACTCAAGTGCCAGCACCAGGGCAAAACCGCAGCTCACATCACTCAAAAAGTGCGCTCCGATCACGATGCGGCCAAACGCGACGAACGCCACAACCACAGCCGCCGTCCAAAAGACCACACGACGGCGCGACGGCTTTTCCTTAAAGGCCGCTGCGGGAAGCCCGGCGAGCATAAGGCCGATTGCCGCGTGCGCCGCGTGTCCGCTCGCAAACGACTTAAAGCCGTCCTTGACTACACCGGCGGCAATATAGGCCCGCGTGTCGGGGTTGCCGATCACCCACCACGGCTGAAACTCGAGCCCCGGCGTCACCTCGATCACGCGCATGCGCGGGCGCGACCACAGTGGCTTGACGATCACGTTGAGGATGATGGCCTGAGCGACCCACACGGCAAGCACCATGAGCGCCCAGCGTGTGAGCTCGTCGGGCTCGGTCGTGCGCGTGAGGCGATAGACGATAAGGTTGGCGACGATGGCCAGCACAAACGTCAGCACCAACTGAGCCACGATGAGTTTGCCGCCAACCCTCAGGGACGAAACGATCTCGTAGCCGGTCAGGCCAACATTGACGAGGATGCCGAGCACGGCGAGCCATTTGCTCCCCCTGGAGTCGGGACGCACCGCGCGCACGAGCATAACGCCCGCGACGCTCGCCGTCAGCTCAAACGGCAGCTCGCCGGCCGCCTCGATAAAGCGGCCGTACATACTGCCGATGTTGAACAGCGCGCTCGAGATCTGATAATCGAAGAAACTGCCCACGCCCAGGCAGAGGGCAAGGATAACCGCGATAGCAGCGGCATCTTTCTTATAAATGTACCCGAACATGCTTTCCTTTCGATGGAACCAGATTGCCCAAATGGGGCGTTTACAACGTCGACCCGTTAGTCATCGTCGGACGTGCCCAGCTGCTGCAGCAGCATGAGTGCCGCGGCCACGGGGCCGGTGCCGTCGTTGGCGTCGAGACCGCGACCCAGGCCGCTGCCCGCGCCGGCGCCCGCCTTGTAGGGCACCGACAGTTTGCGGCTCTTGGGGAAGTTCACCGCGCCATAGCGGGTCTTAAGCTCATAGGCCACCTTCTTGGGAACGTCGACGCCCAAAAACGTGATGCGACCGCCGCTGAGCGTAACGCTCTCGAGCCCCAGGCGCTCGCCGCGAATGCGGATTCGCGCGCGATTGAACAGGTTGAGTCCCGCCAACGGCAGCTCGCCATGCGCGGCCTCGGTCTCTTCCTGCACCTCGTCGATGCTCTCCAGGTCCCCGGCCGCCGCAAGCTTACGGTATACGAGCACGCGCTGATCCACCGCCGGCAGGTACTCCTCGGACAAGAAGTAGTCGGCCGGCAGGTTAATACCCACGCTCGCCGCCTCCACACCGGCATCGTCGTCGCCGCGCGCCTCGGCCACGGCCTGGCCCAGCATCTGCGTAAACAGGTCAAAGCCCACGCTCGACAGGTTGCCGTGTTGCTCGGCGCCCATGAGCGAGCCGGCGCCGCGGATCTCCAGGTCGCGCATGGCGATGCGCATGCCGCTGCCCAGGTCCTGGAACTCGGAGAGTGCGGTCAGGCGTGCCGTAGCCTCCTCGGTGAGCGGCAGCTCGCCCGGGAACATAAAGTACGCGTAGGCTTGCGTGGCAGAACGGCCCACGCGGCCCTTGAGCTGGTAGAGCTGCGCCAGACCCAAGCGCTGCGAATCCTCGATGATGAGCGTGTTGGCGGTCGCGTTGTCGATGCCGCTCTCCACGATGGTCGTGGCGATGAGCACGTCGATCTTTTTGGTCGCGAACTCGATCATCACGTCCTCGACCTCGCGCGGGCTCATCTTGCCGTGCGCCACGCCCACGCGCGCCTCGGGCGCGGCCTCGTGCACGCGCGCCACGGCGTCGTCGATGGTCTTGACGCGGTTGGACACGTAGTACACCTGGCCGCCGCGGCCCACCTCCAGGCGAATCGCCGCGCTCACCACGTCGGGGTCGTACTCCCCCACGTGCACGATCACGGGGCGGCGCCCGGTCGGTGGCGTGGTGATCAGGCTCATGTCGCGCACGCCGCTCGTGGCCATCTGCATGGTTCGCGGAATAGGCGTTGCCGAAAGCGTGAGCACGTCAATCTGCTCGCGCAGGTTTTTGAGCTGCTCCTTGTGCTGCACGCCAAAGCGCTGCTCCTCGTCGATGATCACCAAACCCAGGTTCTTGGGGTTCACATCGGCCGAAAGCAAACGGTGCGTGCCGATGAGCACGTCGATCGTGCCCTCGGCAAACGCCTTGAGCGCGCGCTTCTGCTGCGCCGGCGTGCGAAAGCGGCTGAGCACCTCGACCTCGAGGCCAAACGGGGCAAAGCGCTCAAAGAAGGTCTCGTAGTGCTGTTGGGCCAGAATGGTCGTGGGGCAGAGCACCATGACCTGACGGCCGGAGTCCACGCACTTAAACGCCGCGCGCAGGGCAACCTCGGTCTTGCCAAAGCCCACGTCGCCGCACAGCAGGCGGTCCATGGGCTTGGGCGCCTCCATGTCGGCCTTAATGTCGGCGATAGCCTCCAGCTGGTCGCGCGTCTCGTCGTAAGGAAAGCTCTCCTCCATCTCGATCTGCTCGGGCGTGTCGGGCGGGCAGGCGATACCGGTAATCGAAGAACGGCGCGTATACAGATCGACCAGGTCAAACGCCAGCTTTTTGGCGTTCTTGCGCGCCTTGTTGGTGGCACGCGTCCAGTCGGCGGTGTTGAGCCTAGTCAGGCGCGGCTTGTCGCCGTCGGGACCAACATAGCGCGTGATGCGGTCGACCTGCTCGAGCGGCACGTAGAGCTTGTCGCCGTCGGCATATTCCAGCAAAAAGTAGTCGCGCTCCTTGCCGCCCACTTCCTGGCGCGCGATCTCGCTAAAGAGCGCGATGCCGTGGGTAGCGTGCACCACGTAGTCGCCCGGCTTAAACGGAAACGTGATCTGCGTAATGTCCACCTTGCGACGGCTGCGCACGCGGTTGGCGTCCATGCGGGCATTGAGATCGGCGATCGAGAACACGGCTAGGTTGGCATCGGGCACCACCACGCCCTGCGGCAGGGCGGCATCCACAAAGGTCACGCGTCCGCGCGAGATGGTGGGTACGGCAGCACCGGCGGCAGCCTGGGCGGCGCCCGCCTCGAGCGAGCGGGCGTTGAGCGCGTCGGCCTTGCGCTCGCGGATCGAGGCATGGGCCTCCTGGCGGACAGCACGGTCGGCAGAATCTGCCGCTGCCACGCGTACGCGCTCGCCAATAACGCCGGCGTTTTCGGGGGCGGCCGTCAGCGACTCCTCAAAGGTAATGCCCTCGTCGCCAAAGGTGAGCTCCATCGACTCGCGCGCTCCGCGGTCGGGAATGGCAAACACGCAGGCATAGCGCTTGCCCACGACTTCCTGAACGCGCGTCATAAAGCGGTTGTCCGAGCCCGCGATAGCCGGCTGCTCAATCTTGAGCTCTGCCGTAACCGCACCGCCGGCGCGGATCAGGCTCACGTAGTTCAGGCGCTGCTGAGCACCAAAGTCGAGCTGCTGGGCGCGCACGTACAGGCCGTCCAAGCGGTCAATCCCCGCCTCGCCGGCGCGCGCCTCGATATCCTCGTAGGCACGCAGGCAGTCGTCGAACAGCGAGCGCGGCTCGGACAGAACCACAAGCGCCTTGCCGCTCACGTGCGCCAACGGGCTCACGGTCTGGCCGTACATCACCGGCAAAAAGCGGTCGAGCTCGGGTGTAACAATGCGTGCATCCACCATCTCGAGCAGCGCCGCCAGCTTGCTGTCGTCCTGGCTTGCGCGGTAGAGCGCCACGTGCATGTTGTGAACGGCATCGTCGGTAAGCGCCAGCTCACGGCAGGGGAAAATCTCGATGCTGTCCTCGTTGCCGATGGTTTGGCCCGTGGAGCTCACCATACGGCGAATGCGATCAATTTCGTCGCCAAAGAACTCAATGCGCACGGGTGCTTTCTCTTGTGCGGGGAATACCTCGACGGTGTCGCCGTGCACGCGGAACAGGCCGGGTGCGTCGGCGGCGCCGGCATTGGTGTAGCCCATGCCCACCAGGCGCTGCGGCACCTCGTCAAAAGGAATCTCCTCGCCCACCGCAAAAGTAGTGGACTCCCAGTAGCGGCTCTCGACCGGCGGCACGCAACGCAGCAGCGCGCGGGCCGAGGCAACCATGATGCAGTTGTCCCCGCGCACGATGCGCCCCAGAGCCTCGCAGCGCTGCGCCACCACGGCATCGTCGGGCGCCTGCTCGCGCCACGGATAGTCCTTGCGCTCGGGAAAGCGGCACACGTGCGCCAGGCCCACGTAGGCGGCCAGGCTGCGCGCGGCGCGATCGGCCGCGTCCTCGCCGCTCACAATGTAGACCGTAGGGCGCGGGCGGCGCGCAAACTGAGCAGCCGCCATAAGCGTACGGCCCGACTGCGACACGGCCAGCGTCACATCCTCGCCGGCGTCGAGCCCGGCCTCGACGGTCTGCAAGGCCTCGGCAGTGTAGAGCTGCGCGGCTATACGGTGAATGAGCATGCTGTTCCTCCGGCATCGCAACGCCAAAAGCCCGCCGGGGCAAGCTCGGCGGGTCGTGCGTCAAAAGAGTATTGATTATCATGGTAGCGCATGAGGTGAACACGCCAGCGCACGCCAAACAGCTACCCCAAAACGCGCATGCTCGGGCAAAGGTCTGCCAGCGGGCACTCGTCGCACTTGGGTTTGCGGGCATCGCAGATCTCGCGGCCAAAGGTGATCCACTGGTGGTTGACCGATTCCCAATACTCGTGCGGCAAGATCTTGAGCAGATCCTGCTCGGTCTTGAGCGGCTCTTTGGCGTGCGTCTTGGGACTCAGCATCAGACGGTGCGCGATGCGGTTGACGTGCGTATCGACCGCGATGCCCTCGACAATGCCAAACCCCACGTTGAGCACGATGTTCGCCGTCTTGCGCCCAACGCCCGGCAGCTTGACAAGCTCCTTCATGTCGGCCGGCACCTCGCCACCGTAATCGGCGACGATCATCTGCGCGGCCTCCACGGCGTGCTTGGCCTTGCTCTTATAAAAGCCGAGCGACTTAATGGTATCTGCCACATCGGCAACGCTCGCCCCCGCCATGGCCTCGGGCGTGGGCCACTGGGAAAACAGCTTTGGCGTCACCTTGTTGACCTGCGCGTCGGTCGTCTGCGCCGAGAGCAACACCGCTATGAGCAGCCTATAGGGATTCTCGTGGTCCAAAAAACACTCAACCGGGCCATAGCGACGGTTGAGGCGCTCGCACACCTCAACGGCGCGCTCGCGTTTGGCGGCATTGGTCTCGCGTGGCATAACGACTCCTCGGATTGGCGGCATAACTTACCTATGGGCACGATTGTCCCACGTATGGGGTCTTTACGCCTCCAAAAATGCGCCGGTCTGGCGGCCCCACAAGCTCGCATACTCGCCGCCTGCCTCAACAAGCTGCGCATGCGTACCGTCCTCGACAATCTCGCCGTCCGCCAGCACCACGATGCGGTCGAGCGCCGCCACGGTGGACAGGCGATGTGCCACCACAATAGAGGTGCGGCCGCGCATCAGGTTCTCAAGCGCCTCCTGCACCAGCGCCTCGGACTCACTGTCCAGGGCAGAGGTCGCCTCGTCGAGCACCAGAATCGGCGCGTCGGTGAGGATGGCACGGGCGATGGCCACGCGCTGGCGTTGGCCGCCCGAAAGCTTAACGCCGCGCTCGCCCACCATGGTGTCAATGCCCCGGGGCAGGCGGTCGATAAACTCCAGGGCATTGGCCAAGCGGGCCGCCTCGCGGATCTGTTCGTCGGTGGCGTCGGGGCGGCCGTAGGCGATGTTCTCGCGAATGGAGCGGTGAAACAGCAGCGCCTCCTGCGGCACGTAGGCAACCTGGCGACGCAGGCTCTGCTGCGTGCAGCGCGAGACATCCTGACCGTCCACGAGTACGCGACCGCCCTGTACGTCGTCCAGGCGTAGCAGCAACTTGGTGAGCGTCGTCTTGCCCGAGCCCGATTTGCCCACCAGGCCCACGCGCTGACCCGCCGCCACATGGAGCGTCAGGTCGTCGAACACGCTCTCGCCCGCCGCGGCGTCGCGGTATGCAAAGCTCAGGTGCTCAAAATCAATCGCGCCCTCGCCCACCTTGAGCTCGGGAGCGTTCTCGTCGTCTGCCACCAGACGCGGCTCGTCCAGCACGCGCGTCATCTCGGCCGCATCGCCCAGCGCGCGGTTGATGCGCTGCATCATGGAGCTTACGTAGTTCAGGCGCATGGTGAGGTTGTACGTATAGGTAAAGATCATGACGAGCGCGCCGGCAGAGATGCCAAACCACGCGTTGCCGCCCGCGACGAACACGCTCACCACGGCCATGGTGATGACGATAAGGCCCGAGGTCGTAAAGTTACGCTGCATCATGGCGTGCATCGAAACCGTCTCGGCGTCGCGCGCGGCGCGGTCGGCGCTATCGAACAGGTCGCGCTCAAAGTCTTCGCGTCCGCAGGTCTTGACGGCCAGGATGTTCGTGACCGCGTCGGAAAGCACGCCCGACAGCTTGTTCTGCGCGGCGGACGTCGCGGCCGAAAGCGGCATGATGCGCTTATACATGAGCCAGACAAACGCAATGTAGACGACCATAATGCCCACCAGGATCACGGTAAACGTCGGCACCACCGGAGCGAGCGCCGCCACCGTGCAGACAACCGAGGTGATAGTGGGAATGAGCGAATACACCGTCACGTCCACCAGCCCCGTGTAGCCGCTCATAAAACGGCTCGTCTGGCTCACAAGCGATCCGCCAAAACGGCTGGTGTGGAATGTCATGGATTGATTGGAGAGCGTGTCGAAGCACAGGCGCGCCAAGTGATAGTTACCCGCAATCTCGAGCTTGTAGACGGTGTAGTCCTGCAGCTTGGAGAGGATTTGGCCCACTAGGTTAACGAGCACGAGCGCCAGAATGTAGGGGCCAAAGACCTCAAACACCCGGTCGCCCGCCACGGGGCCGGCCTGGACGCGGTCGACGATAAGCGCCATCACGTAGGTGTTGGCAAACGTGAGCAAAAAGATGTAGCCCGCCGACGAGAGCACCGAGAGAAAGACGATCAGCGGCTGCGTGCGCGTGACGTCCCAAAAACGCTGTAGCGTGCGGCGCACGGTTGAGCGTTTGAGCGGACTGGTGCTTCTCTGTGACATGGGCTTCCTTTCACATCTGGCGGGGCTAAACGTCATTGTTGCATACTAAAGCGCACTTCAGGCAAGCACGATGCGAAAAGCAGCGGGGTGCCCGCGTTTGCGCCGGCGCCCCACCGTCTTGTTGTAATTATTCCTCGTCTTCTTGGTCTGTGGGAAGGCCCGCGGGCATGAGTCCCAAGATCTCATCAGCTTGGTCGGCGTCTTCCAGCGCGTCGATGTCCTTGAGCTTGCGCTCCATGACGTTGGTGCGCGTGGTGATGATGCCCTCGACCGTCTTTCCCGCGGTCTCGATTTGCTGCTGGGCGCGGCGCAGCGCCGCCTGATAGCGCGGCAGCTCGGCCTTGACGGCAGAAAGCACGCGTAGCACGTCATCGGTGCGTTTTTGCAGCCTAAACGTTTGGTAGCTCATCTGCAGGCTGTTGAGGATAGCCGCCATGGTGCTAGGGCCGGCAACGTTGACGTGATAGTCGCGGCCCAGGGTCTCGATAAGTCCCGGACGACTGACAACCTCGGCGTACAGCCCCTCAAACGGCACGAACATAATGCCAAAGTTGGTCGTTGCCGGCACACTCAGGTACTTTTCGCAGATGTCCTTGGCCTCGCGCTTGACCATGGCGTCGAGCGTCTTACGCGCAGCGGCGACGGCCTCAGCGTCACCCGACTCCTGGGCGTCGAGCAGATGCTCATATGCGTCACCCGGGAATTTGGAGTCGATCGGCAGCAGCACGGGATCGCCCTCGTCTACCGGCAGCTTGACGGCAAACTCAACGCGCTCCGAGGCGCCGGGCTTGGTGGCGACGTTTTCCAGATACTGGTCGGGCGTAAGGATGTCCGCCAGGATTGCACCCAGCTGCACCTCGCCCAAAATGCCACGCGCCTTTACGTTGCCCAGCACGCGCTTAAGGTCGCCCACGCCGGTGGCGATGGACTGCATGTCGCCCAGGCCCTTGTACACGGCCTCGAGCTGGTCGCTCACCTGCTTAAACGATGCCGACAGGCGATCGTTGAGCGTGCGGGAGAGCTTCTCGTCCACCGTCGCGCGCATCTGATCGAGTTGCACGTTGTTATCTTTGCGGATAGCACCCAGCTGGGCATCGACCGTCTCGCGCACCTTGTCCAGGCGGTGCTCGATGCCCTCGCGGTTGGCACCGAGTTGTTGGGCCGTCTCGCGGCGCAGGTCATCCATCCGGTCACCAGCTTGCGAAAACTCGCGTGCGATGTTCAGGTAGCGTTGCTGCTCCACGGCCGCATCTGTCGTCTGCTGCTGCGCGATGGCATTGGCCGTGCGGCGGGTTTCGGCCAGCGCGACGTTCAGGGCATCGAGCGCGTTGTTGGCCTGCTCGAGTGCCGCCATCGCCTCCGCACCGCCATCGCTGCGCTCTCGCAGCTCGGCGCGAAGGCCCTTGAGCTGCAGGGCGCAAGCCACAGCCACTCCTACCGCTACCAAGGCGATCACGACCAGCACAATATCAACAGCAGACATAAACTCAGCCTAACAAACCCAATCGATCATCAATCAAAACCGCGATCAATCTTACCCCGCCACACGCACCGGGCGCCCGGCCCCTTCTTGGGCGCCCCTCTCCTCCGCATATTCCATAATGCGGCGCGCCGTCTCCCTGCTCACCTTTGAGTCATCGCCGGCTAAGTATGCGTACACGTTTCCCTTATTCAGATTCAAATCGCGGCAGAGACCGTAGCGCGTTACGCCCGATTCCCCTAGCGCTCCCAACGTTCTTTTTCGCATCAGAGCGTTGATCCTTCTGTCCGCCACTGGCTTTTCCTTCACCGCTCTATACGCACGCCAAACGTTGGCATAACGATTAGGGAGTTTGTCCTCGGCGCATAGAGATGCCAGGCTACCCGTTTGGGCGTACAAGGACAAAACGCCTCGGTAACCCTCTTCCATCCACGAACCCTCGGATAAGCCCAGAACGTATTCGGCTTTACCCTGCGCCAAAGCGAGCAAAAACAGGGGCTCCGCCACGCGCGGCGCAACCGTCGTCGCCTGCTTAACCAGTTTTCTAAAACTGAGCGACTGCTGTCCGGATAGCTCTCGGCAATAGCCTTTTAAGAATCCCTCAAAGGTCAGATTCAATCGAGCACCTCCTTTTTGTATTGCCTGTATGCGCAGACCATCTCTTGATAACTCCGCTCCGAAGGCGACGACGCCAGCGCCTCGCCCTCGTCGAATATAAGCCGTTCGAGCAGTCCCCAATCAAGTCGGTCGACGAATGCCTGGCTATGAAGATCGACGATGTCGTTCGGACGGTAGGCATAGAGCTTCATTACCGCCAGGTCTTCCAAGGATGGCGTAAAGTACCTGATAAAACGCGCCCCAATATCCAAGGGAATCAAACGATCTTCGTAATTGAATGGCATCTGATTACAATATGCCACCGCCATACCATTCACCTCGGGATATCGAGCTATGATCTCGCGGAGGCACCTGTCTGCCTCAAACACATCAATGTCATGTGTAACCGACCGATTCGTCACATCGTTAAGCATGAAGGCGCTCCCTCCCACCAATACAACGCTCGGTCTATCGTCTCTTGGACCTATTTCCAGCTCCGCCTCTTCGTCAATACCCAAAAGAGTCTGTTCTAAATCCTGCTTATGCATAGCAAAATCATATTATTATTCATCATCAATAATACTATTCAGTCGCACGACAGGACCCAAAGGATGCAAGAATTCTACTCGTGGCGATAATCCCTGCACCCTAGAAGTCCTAATGTGACAAACGCTAACTCTCCCAGCCGGCGCGGATGGTTGTTACGACATCGCCCAGGCGCTGGCCGAGAGCTGTTAAATGTTGGAGCACTTCGCTGGGCGAAGCGCCGTTGAGAATGCACGTGAGGGCATATGAGGCCAAGAAGATTGCCGCGAGTCCCAACGGGATCAGCACGATCATCGCCAGCGTACGCAGGCGCTGGGCCCAGCGACGGCGACGCGCACGACGCTTGTCGAACGCAAGCTCCTGCGCATATGAATCTTGCTGTACGGAATAGGCTCCTGGGTCCACCTCACCCGCAGACGATACCGCGGGCGCGGCGTTTTGCGCAGGAGGCTGGACGGCTGCCCCTTGCATTTGCATCTCCATAAGCCGCTGCTGTTGGCGCAGCATGCGCTC
Organism: Collinsella sp. SGI.180; assembly: GCF_050313455.1. Lineage (NCBI taxonomy): Bacteria > Bacillati > Actinomycetota > Coriobacteriia > Coriobacteriales > Coriobacteriaceae > Collinsella > Collinsella sp. SGI.180. The sequence goes on along the minus strand of NZ_JBNPLL010000018.1, from coordinate 21,274 downwards.
GGCTTGTTGCTGCGGGGTCTCAAGAAACAGATCCATGTTGGCCTCCTCAATAGGAGCATTCGATGCTTGCGCCCAGCATCCCGCACCATCGCGGCCGCGGCAATGAAATCCGCGGCAATAGCCGCAAAGATTCTTTTGTCAGAAAACTGTCGAAAAGTTCAACAACTCCCCTACCAGCACTTTCTTTGAGCTTTTTTCGCCAGCAATCTTTTGCCCTCTCGCCCTTGCGCCATCCGACCAAAACCTAACCAAAAGCTTGACGGAAATTGTGAAGACAGGGACCCCAAACAAAACGTGCCGCCCCAAAAGGGGCGGCACACAAACTAATCTATGAGCCAAAACTCGTTGGCAAGCCCGCGCCGTCAGAACCGCGGCGCATGCCTTTGCCTCGCGCGACCCTGCGAAGCCGTGAGCGAGAGGGAAAGGGATGCGCCGCGGTTCTGATGCCCGGAGCGGCGAGGCCGGCAGTTGCCCTGCGGAGCCGTGAGCGAGAGGCAAAGGTATTTCCCCGCCCTGCGCTCCGCAGCAGCCAGCGCCACGCGCTAGTAGTTCACCACCTGCTCCTCAAAGTACGCCTTGGGATGGTTGCAAACCGGGCACACCTCGGGCGCCTTGGCACCAACATGCAGGTGCCCGCAGTTCAGGCACTTCCACACCTTTACGCCCTCGCGCTCAAACACCTCGCCCGATTCAATGCGCTCGACGAGCTTGTTATAGCGCTCCTCGTGAGCCTTCTCGACAGCGCCAACGCCACGGAACTTCGCGGCGATCTCGGCAAAACCCTCCTCTTCGGCGGTCTTGGCGAACTCGTCATACATCGTGGTCCACTCGTAGTTCTCGCCCGCGGCGGCATCGCGCAGGTTGTCCAGCGTATCCGGAACAGCACCGTCGTGCAGGTACTTAAACCACAGCTTGGCATGCTCGGACTCGTTGCCCGCCGTCTCTGCAAAGATATTCGAAATCTGAACGTAGCCGTCCTTTTTGGCCTTGGATGCATAGTAACGATACTTGGTGTGCGCCTGGGACTCACCGGCAAAAGCGGTCTCGAGGTTCTTCTTGGTTTGAGAATTCTCAAAATCCATAGGTGTACTTCCCTTCAATACGCGCCGCCCATAGACTTTGAGCGGCATTGCCTTTAGGATACCCTCATGCCGAGAATCTAAACCTTACTATCCTGTTCTGCAAATTCGCGTCATCACACACTCAGCCAGCGCTCGCCTTCGGCACGACAAAAGCCTTCGCGCTCCAGGTCGGCAAGAATGCCCGCAATAAAATCGCAACCAACCGGTTCGCGACCCGCTGCGGCCTCCATCTTGTTAACGCCTGCAACAGCTTCAACAAGCGTTATGCCCGCCGGCTGTCCGTCGCGAGCTGCAAGCAGCATGCGCACGATATGGGCACGCTTTTGCCGACGCGAGCCCTCAAACTTGGACTGGCGGCTGTAGCCCGCCGAGCGCCTAGACGGATTGGGCAGCGTCTTTTTAAGATACGCGCCGTAATCCAGCAGCGCGTAATACCACGCGCGCGGCGTATCGGCATCGTCGAGCGGCACGGCAAAGGGAGCGACCTCATCCGCCGCCGCACCGGGCGCCGCCGGGCAGGCCGCCTGGATCAACGGCACCAGCTCGCGGTCGGGAACAGACGGAACGTCAGGAAAAAAGTGATGCAGAAAGACCGTGCGCACATTGGTCTCCAGGTACACTCCCGGAAGATCAAACGCAAACGACCGAATGCCCTGCGCCGTTGCGGGCCCAATACCGGGCAGCGCGACCAGGTCGCGTGTATCACGCGGAAACTCCCCATCCCAGTCCTCCACGAGTCGCTGCGCGGCCTTATGGAGCGCCAAAGCACGGCGGTTGTAGCCCATGCCCTGCCAAGCGTCCAAAACATCAGAAGGAGCGGCCTGGGCGAGAGAATGCACGGTCGGAAAGCGGTCGAGCCATGCCGGCATGCGCGTCTCTACGCGTGGAACCTGCGTCTGCTGCAGCATGACCTCGGAAAGCCAGATGATGTACGGGTCGCGCGTGCGGCGCCACGGAAGGTCGCGATAACGCAGAACCCCTTCCGAACGAATCATCGAACGAAAGGGGTCCTGAATCATAGCTATACTCCTTATGCGGCGCTACTCCTCCCGGCAAGCACACGCGCAAACGGCATACTCGGGAAAGGCGTCGCGGTCGGCGAACTTGGGATCGACGGCGGGGAACTGGCGGCGAGCGACGACATCGTCCAGCGAAACGGAATCGAGGTAGTCACGCATCAGCGCCTGGGCCCCAGCCCACAGGGGATGATAGCAGCACGTGCCCCTGCGTGCACAGTCGCCATCGAGTGCCGTGCAATCATTCATAACCATAGGGCCCTGAACGGCCTCGACGACCTGACGGATAGTGACCTCGCTCGGGTTGACCTTAAGACGCATACCGCCGTGGACGCCACGCAGGCTCTCCACAATACCGGCCTGAACCAAACCGTGTTGGATCGAACGGGCAAACGAATACGGAACATTGACCTCTTCGGCAGCAGTGCGAACAGAAAGCAACCGCTCCGGCTCCTCGGCAAGCATCGCAAGCATGCGGAGGGCATAATCAGTCTTCCTCGATATGTCCATGTTTCCCCTTTCAAGGAATACGAACAGCTCGAACGGGCTCCGGGGCCGAGCTTACGTCGAGACGCTAAATAACCGCCGGGACAACCAAATAGTGAATTAGATGTCCGCTGAAGGTCGAATCCAAAGCAAATTGCATCAGATTAGGCCTGCAGTGGAATTTAGTATAACCTAACCCCCTGTTTCATTGAACGAGTGTTGCGCAACAAACCCCCCTTGTTTAAACCGATATACTTAATTCATTTCCGCATCTCGGAAGCAAGGAGCTGAATGAAAGGGACGGCCGAGCGGTTGTCCTATTAAACGCAAAAAGCCACGTCCGAAGACGTGGCTTTAATTGCGTTGGCGGGAAGTACGGGGCTCGAACCCGCGACCTCCGACGTGACAGGCCGGCGCTCTAACCAAACTGAGCTAACTCCCCAGGCAGTCGTTCGCGTTTGTTTCCGCTCGCGTGCGCTGCGGGGATTAGTATACACAGAAGTCTGTTCGCCGCGCAACAACTTTTTTGAAAATATTTTTTGGGTCCCTCCGGGAGGGTCTCCGGGGCCGGCTGGCGCGGGTTAAGTTTGCTGCTCTACAGTCCTGCGCAAGACGGAAAGCACATTAAGTGCTTTCCTTTGCCTGCGGAACTCGCGACAAACTTAACCCGCGCCAGCCGGCCCCGGAGACCCTCCCTGCCGTCACTATGTTCAACCAGTTTTGCGGGCGTGCGCCGCTGCGCGGCTAGCCCGCGTGCTCCTCGGCGGGGTTGGTCTGATTGTTCTTGTTGAAGCTCGGCCTTTGGCTCAAAGAAAAACGGGGGATGCAATCTGCATCCCCCGTTTTTGTTGCGTTTACTCTAGGTCAATAAATTTGGTGCTGAGAATCTTGCCGTCTTTGACGAGCATTCTGGCCATGGTGGGGCCTCGGGTGCCTCTGGGGTAGCTAGCACTACCGGGGTTGAGGACCAAGCAGCGGCCCACCTGGGCCTCTTTGGTTACGTGAGTGTGACCGTTGATGGCTACGTCCACGGATCCCACCGGGAGGTCTTCGCGGTAGTGGGCTACGGCAAACTTAAGGCCCTCGTAGCTAAAGAGCGCCAGACGGTCCACTTCGGGGCCGTAATCACAGTAGTAGTCGTTATTGCCCAGAACCGCTCGCACGGGGGCAATGGTTCGCAGATGTTCGTAGTCCATCTCCGACGTAAGATCGCCGGCATGGATAATCAGGTCCGCGCCGCTCAACTCATCTAAAAGCGCGGGCGACAGATAACCGTGGGTGTCCGAGATGATGTCGATACGCTTGGCGCTTGCACTGTTCATGGGATCCCTTTCGCAAAACGATTTGGTGCATTCATACAAAAGCCCCGCGGCTCCGCAGACGATTTTGGTCTACAGGGCTGCGGGGCCGGTGTGCTAGAGGCTCAGGGCCTTCTTGAGCGGTACGACGCGACGGCGCGAAACCGGTACGCGTTCGTCGACGCCCGTAATGCCCAGCTGGATAGCGCCCGAGGGGACCGTCTCGACGTCGGTAACACACGCCAGGTTAACGATATAGCGGCGGTGAACGCGGAAGAAGCCAAAATCACAGAGCTTGGCCTCGAACTGTGCCAGCGAGGTCGTCGACAAAAAACGGTCGTCGACGGTATAGATACAGGAGTAATCGTCCTTGGCCATAATGAAGCGAATGTCGTCCACGGGGATGAGCACCTTGCGGCCGCCCTTCTCCACCGGGATGCGCTCGATGGTCACCTTGCTGTCCGCAACGGGCTTCGTGCGCTGCATGACCTTCTCGATTGCACGATCCAGGCGGGCTTCCTCTACCGGCTTCATCAGATAGTCGACGGCATCCACATCAAACGCCTCAACCGCATGATCGCTGTACGCGGTCACAAACACGATCGCCGGCGGATTCTTAAGCTTATGCAGCGCCTCGGCAAGTTGCAGACCCGAAGCGCCAGGCATCGAAATATCGAGGAATACGACATCAACGCGACTCTCCATAAGCATCTCGATGGCGGAGCGAACGCTCGACGCTTCTGTGATCGTGCCGATCTTGCCCGTCTGCTCGAGCAAGAAGCGAAGTTCCGAACGGGCCGGGGCCTCATCATCCACAATCATCGCACGCAGCATGGGGATAAAACCTTTCGTCAACAAACTACATCGGGCATACGCCAACCGGCGTTAAGCCCGTGACCAATTATTCTACTCTTGAATGTCGAAGATGCTCTCCGACAAATCGAGATGTAGGAGCACTTTAGCGCCCTTACCCGGCGCCGATTCGACGCGCGTATAGGAGTGCGGCCCATAAAAGCGATGAATGCGCTCCGAAATATTGTGCATGGCAACGCCGGCGCCGCCACCCTGCGGGGAGCTGGCGTCGGGACGGGCAGAGCGCTCGTCAAACAGTCTGGCAGCGATGCCCTCGTCCATGCCCACACCGTCATCGGCCACCGAAATCAAAATCGCATCGTCACCATCCCTGCGCACCGTCACGTCAATCTTCAGCGCACTGGCATCACCCATGCCGTGACGCACGGCGTTCTCGACAATCGGTTGGATCACAAATGCCGGAACCAGCGTGTCCTCGACGTCCTCGGACACGTCAAAGGTCGCCAGCACGCGATCCTCGCCAAAGCGCGCCTTCTCAAACGTCAGGTAGCGCTTGGTCTGTGCGACCTCGCGCGACACGGGAATGAGCGAGCCCGAATTGTCGAGCGTTGCGCGATAGAACGAGGAGAACTCGCGCAGCAGCTCGCGGGCGCGCAGCGGGTCGGTACGCGTAAACGATGCGATGGTGTTGAGCGTGTTGAACAGGAAGTGCGGGTTAATCTGCGCCTGCAGGGCACGCACCTCGGCACGGGCCGTGAGCTCCTTTTGCACCTCGAGCTCGTGAATGGCGAGCTGCGTGGACAGGATTTCGGCAAAACCCGAGGCGAGCGCATACTGGGTACGGTCGACGGCACGCGGGGTCTTGTAATAGAACTTGAGCGTGCCGACGGTGCGGTCGCCCACCTTGATGGGTGCGATGATGCCAGCGGGGACCTGGTTGTGTGAGCCATCCGAACCCACCACGTCCACCACACGGTTGAACGACTGGACGATACCGTGTTCGATGACGTAGCGCGTGGCGAGCGTATGAATGGGAGAATTGGGCAGCAGCTTTTCCTCAAACTCGCCCGCGCAGGCCAGTACGTTGCTCTCGTCGGTAACGGCAACTGTCATGGCGCGTGTCTCGGGCAAAATGCGCTGGCACACCAGACGTGCTGACTCCTGCGTCAGACCGCCTTTAATGTCCTCGAGCATGGCCGAGGCCACCGAGAGCGTCTCCTCGGTGTACTGCGAGCGAACCGAATCGGGATTGAGCGTCAAAAAGAAAAAGATACACAGGAAGATGCATAGCAGCGTACAGGCGACCACGGTCGCGATTGGATCGATTCCAGTCGCCAGGGCAAAAACAAAGTACACCAGCACACAAATGGCGCAGGATACGGCAATGATGCGAAAGATTGACATTGAACTATCGCGCTGGGCGCGGCGGTCGATCATTCAGTCCCCTCCAGGATGCTGGTCAGCTGGGCGTCACGCCAGAGCCCATCCATAATCTTGGGCCAGAAGCTCTGGAAACGCAGGTAGCTTGCGGCGTTTTGGCGTGCGTAGGTCCTGGCCTCGTCAATACCGTGGCGCCAAATGCGTAGGTATCCCTCGTGCTCGCGGGTAAAAATGCTGCGGACCATGGCAGTCTTACGCACGCGATCGTCAAGCTCGCGCGAAATCCACGGGCCCGGATAGGGCATGAGAGACGCGGCTGTAACGGGAATGAGCTCTTTCTGATGCGCGGCAAACGTTAGCTTGGCACGTTCGTAGTACCAACGGTACACGTCCTGCATAAAGCGCGGCGAGCGTTTCTCGGACTCGGGCGGCAGATGGCGCACGGTCCACTCGTTATCAAACCATACGTCGTAGCCAAATATGCGCATATTAAAGAGGTAGTCCAGGTCCTCGCCACGAGTGATAAACGGGTCAAATGCCACGCGGGTAAAGGCGCGGGCATGGAGGGCCATAAGGCCGCCGCACACATAGTTTGAACGCGAAATACGGGTACCCGAGAGCGCCTTTTTCATCCAGCGATTGAACTCAATACGCTTGGTCCACCAACGGTGGCAGATGCCCACCTTGTCCGTGGGGGCCAGCGGCGATCCGTCTCGATCGTAAAAGTAGCCGCTCTTAACCAAGATCGGCAGGCCCTGACGCGTCTGCTGCCCCAACGCGTAAGTCGCGCGTTTCATAAAGTCGGCATCGATGACAGTCTCGTCGTCATCCAAAAAGATGACGGCATCGTGACCCAGCACGGCGGCACAGGCAAGTCCCATATTGCGGATGGCGCCATAGCCGCGCAGGCTCACGCATTCTCCCGAACCCTTGGGCGCAATCTGCGCTACGCGGTCGGCGATACGCGATGCCTGGGTATTGGTGACTACGGTAACTTTGAGCGTAGGGTGCGCGTCGACGATTTCGCGTACGCGCTTCGACACATCCGCCGTGGCCAAGATGGGACAGACCACCAAAAGGATGATTCGCGGAATATCGCGTACCTGCTCGAGCGAAGCAAGACAGCGATCGAGCTCGGGATTGGCGGCGTTGAGCTTCGTCGAGTGGTCATAGACACCGGGAGCGTTTGCATGGGCATCATCGCCCGCCCAATATGTTGGAATCACAACCGTGGCGTTCATGCCTTCCCTCCCTGCAACACAAAAACGAGGCGCCGCCAAACACAGGCGACGCCCCGCGACCTAGCTGATTCCATCATACCCACTTGGGCAAATCATTGCTCGCAAGTCGCAATGTTTATTGCGGATAACCCCAAAAGAGTACCGCGGACAGGCACAATAGCCGCTCGCTCCTATGCGGCATGCTCTGCCGCTCGAGTCATGCGAGACAGGCGGGCCAGCAGCATAAAGCCAACGATCAGCAGCACAGCAATGGAAAGAACGCCCAGCGACGGGTTGCCAGTCAGCGAGGTGACGACCGACACCAGAAAGGTGCCCATAACGCTTGCATAGCGCCCAAAGATGTCAAAGAAGCCGTAGTACTCGTTGGACTTTTCCTTGGGGATGATGCGGCCAAAGTAGCTACGGCTGAGTGCCTGCACGCCACCCTGGAACAGGCCGACCATAATGGCAAGCACCCAGAATTCAAAGGCGGTCTTGAGGAAAAACGCGGCGAACAGCACAATGCCCATGTAGGCGGCGACCGCCACCAGGATCATGTTGAGCGTGCCCACGCGTCCGGCGAGCTTGCCGTAGATGATGGCGGACGGAAAGGCCACGAACTGTGTAACGAGCAGGGCCAGTACCAGCTGGGTCGAGTCGATGCCCAGAGCCGAACCGTAGCTGGTTGCCATGGAAATGACCGTGTGTACACCGTCGATGTAGAAGAAGAACGCGATCATGTAGACCAGCACGGTCTTGTTGTGGGCGATCTCGCGCATGGTGTGTACGACCTCGGAGAACACGCCGCCCACGATGTGGCCGATGGTGTCCTCGGGACCGCGCTCGCGACCGTACTTTTGCTTATAGGTGCGAATGAGCGGCAGGGTAAAGATGAGCCACCAGGCGCCAGTGATGACAAACGACAGACGCGTTGCCAGCATGGTGGGGACGCCAAGAGCGGGACCACCCATGATAAGCGCCAGGCAGATGATGAACGGCACGGTGGAACCGATGTAGCCCCAGGCATAGCCCGAGCTGGACACGGCGTCCATGCGCTCGTCGGTGGTAATGTCGGGCAGCATGGCGTCATAGAACGTCATAGAAGAGTTAAGGCCGATGGTGCACAGCACGTACACGGCCAAAAATGCCATGGCGGACATTGGGATAGCCTGCGCCAGGCAAAGCACCAAGCCCGTGAGGAAGAAGCCCAAGAAGAACTTGATCTTGTTGCCGGCGTAATCGGCAAGCGCGCCCAGAATGGGCATGAGCATGGCAATGACCAGCGAGGCAATCGTCTGCGCGCTACCCCAAGCGACCACCAGGTCGGCCGAGGAAGCACCGGTATTGATGGCGTTAAAGTAGATGGGCACCACCGAAGTGTTGAGCAACACGAGGGCCGAATTGCCCACATCGTACATAACCCAGTTACGCTCGAGCTTGGTGTATTTCATGGACAGGGACCCTTCGTATTCGCCCGATATGCAGTCAGTTCATCGTACCCCAATTGCACAGAGGCACCGGTAAGGATTCGGCAAAGGGACACGCACGAACCCTACTCCTCGCGGTCGAACTCTTCGTCAGCGCCGAGTACGCGACCGCTGTAATTGACGTGGTTGGTCACGGCCTCCATATCGCCGGTCTCGATAAAGCGGGTGACCGTGCACTCGTAATCGACCAGCGCGCGGTCAAAGACCTCGGGGAAGCTCTCGTTCGAGACCTCATCGGTAAAGGGATTCTTCCACGTCAGATGGCCCAGATTGCCGGTGCGCTCGGGCGGCTCGGTCGTCACGCGGTGAGCAAGGCCATCGAGCAGGGAGTAGTCGTGTACTAGGCCCTCGACCAGGGCGATTGCACGCGTCTTGACCGAGCCCGCCGGTTCAATGGCGCGATAGAGCAGCTGCATGTCGGCAACGGCGGCACCGTACTCCCCCGCTGGGATATCGATACCGTACACACGCCCGGCAACATAGCTCATCAGCACGCCGGCCACGCGATTGATGCGGTCGGTGGTGACGATCTCGCCCGCCGGCGGATAGTCCTCGACCGTGGCCCCGTCGCGCTTGAGCTGCAGCATCAACACGTCCAGGTCACTTTCGAGCACCGCATGGACCTGGCTGCCCGAATCCCCCAGCTCGGGATCGGACTCGACAATGCCAAACTGCTGCTCGTAGACAAAGGGGTGGGCATTACGGTCGAGCACGTAGTGCGACAGCAGGCCCAGCGCAAAGGCGCGGCCCAAGTTGGCATCGCGCGGGAGCAGATGGGACACGCCGTCGCGCAGGCACGAGAACTGGCGCGACATGCGCGAGCGATGCATGGCCTGCGCCAGCAGCGTGCAGTCGGAAACGCGCGGCGTCAGGATGTGGAAGAAAAACGGGTCGGGACCCTGGTTGCCCAGGATAAAGGCAATGCGTTCCTCGTCGGACGTAATGACGCCCTGCGGCAGACGATCGATGCTTTCCTCGCCAAACAGATGATGCGTAATAAGCGCAGGCATAATGATCCTTTCGATTTCATTCGATGTCACCCATTATGCCCACCGCGCGGCCATGCCAAACCCGCGTCGGCAAACGATGGCATGCGGACCGTCTACACAAGCCCCAGGCGCGCCTTAACCTCGGCAGCGCGACGACGGGACACGGGCACCGTCGAGGTTACGCGATCGAGCCTGAGTTCCATAAGGCCCGTAGAACCGATCTCGACATTGTGCACGTCTTCCAAATTGACCAGATAGCTGCGGTGGACACGGATAAAGCCCTCGGAGGCCAGGCGCCGCTCGAGCGATGAAATCGACTCATTGATCAGATATGTTCCCTCGGCGCAGACGGCGTTGCAAAAATCGGCGCGCGCCTCAAAGTAGCAGACATCCGCCACGGGAATGAACACCTTTTTACCCCCACGATCCACCGTCAGGCGCAAAGGCTGGCGCGGAGCATGGACGACACGGCGAGCGCCCAGGGCGGTCTCGATCTTATCGAGCGCCTTTGACAGGCGAGCATCCTCGACCGGCTTTACGATGTAATCGACGGCATCGAGGTTATAGGCATCGGCCGCATACTCGGCAAATGCCGTCACAAACACCACGACCGGCGGTGTCTTTAGGTTCTGAAGCGTCTCGGCAAGCTCAATTCCCGAGCGACCGGGCATAGTAATGTCTAAAAACAGCACGTCAGGCTTGTTCGACAGAATCGATTCCACGGCTTCGGTGACATTGCCCGCCTCGGCAATCTGGCCCACACGCGCATCCTTTTCCAACAGATAACGTAGCTCAGCCCTAATTGGAGGCTCGTCATCAACCACCAAGATGTTCCAGCCTTCGGACATATGCGCTTCCCCTCTTTTTTCTCTCAATCCAACCGCGTGCTACACCGTTAGCGGCGCCGGCTCATGCGGCTCGCCGTTCAACTCAACGATGACCTGCGTTCCCACGCCCTCCTGGGACTTCACACGCATGCCAGAATCTTCTCCGTAAAAGAAATGGATGCGCTGAAGCACGTTGAAGAGCGCCAGGCCGCAGCCTCGCTTGACGGAGCCGTCGGCGGTAATGCTTTCGGGCTCCTCTCGGCGATGCTGCTCAAACAGATGCGCGCAGACTTCTTCGCTCATACCGATGCCGTCATCTTCGACGATGATCTCCAAGCCGTCATCGGTCTCAAAAGCCCTAACACGAATGGAAAGCGGCTCGGTCTCGCGCTGCGCATGCTTGATACAGTTTTCGAGCAGCGGCTGCAAGATAAACGGCGGCACCAGGCTGTCGCGCACCTCAAAGTCGATGTCGACCGAAACGCGCAGACGGCCGTCGCCATACCGGGCCTGCATAAGATTGATATAACGGGTGCCCTGTTCCACCTCGTGCTCGAGCGTGGTGAGCGTATCGGAGTCAGAAAGCGTCTGACGATAGTAGTTGGAAAAGTCGATCAGCAGCGATCGCGCCTTGTCGGGCTCGGTTCGAACGAGCGAAACGATCGTGCTAATGGTATTGAATAGAAAATGCGGATCGACCTGCGACTGCAGAGCGCGGAGCTCAACGCGGGCCGTGAGCTCATCCTGGCGCTCGAGCTCAAAGCTGGCGAGCTGCGTGGAAATGAGATCGGCAAAACCCGAGGCAAGCGCCGTCTGGCGCATATCGATGCTGCTCAGGCGGGGGTAATACAGCTCGAGTGTGCCCACGCAATGACCACGCACGCTAAGCGGCGCGACAATACCGGCACGCAGGCGGGGAAAATAGCCGCCCGTCTCATTGGAGGCATCACGCGAAAACACGCTCTGCTCGCCCGTCTCAATCACGTTGAGCGTGGTCTTGAGCACTACCGGGGTTCCGGCAGGGCACTTTGCCGAATCCTCGCCCCAGCTTGCCAGCACCTGCCTGCCGTCAGTAAAGCAGATGGCAGAAGCGATGGTCTCGGACAGGATGATTTTAGAGGCACCCAGGGCCGCTTCGGGCGTAAGGCCGCGCGACGTGTAGGCAAATATTTTTGATGCGATGGCGAGCGTGCGGTCGGTTGCGCTCGATGTGAGGTCATCGGGGACCACAAAGACATACGAGAAGAAGAAGCACAGCATGACCAGGCCGGCAATAACGACAACGCCTGGAACGGGATTGGGATTATCGGTTAAATCCCAGATAAGCAGCAAGATAAGCGCCGGAACGACAACACCGAGTAGGATGGCCTGAACCACATGCTGGGCCGTACGAAAGACCTTGGTAGAGTTGTAACTCTTGCCCAGAATCAGCCTATTGAGATCCACCGTCATCCCCTCTTGTCCGTAGCACCGATAGCAATAAAGAGGGCCGCAAGCGACCCTCTCCATTGCATTATGCAATCAAAAACTGTGTTTTACATCCAGCCATCGACTAACGGTAGCTTAGGCGCTGTACTTGTTTGGCTCGCCGAAGGTGCCGGCCTCGACAATCCAGCCGTCCTTCATGATGACGTCCATGTTGTCGGTGTTGAGCACGTGGATGTCGGCGGCGACGTCACCGTTGACGACCAGCAGGTCGGCGCACTTGCCGGCCTCGATGGAACCGGTCTCGTCTTCGATGTGGCACATCTTGGCACCGTTGAGGGTGGCGCAGGTGATGGTCTCGACCGGGGTGAAGCCGATCTTGTCGACGAACTCGTACATCTCCTCGATGGAGCAGGTGCCGTACGGGGTGACGAAGGAGAAGGAGTCAGAGCCGATCGTCATGACGACGCCGCGCTTCTTGGCCTCGCGCAGGCAGTCATAGTTGCGCTGCAGCTCCTTCTCGACCAGGGTACCCTCGTACTTGTCGTGCAGCTCGGGGACGTAGACGGGAGGATAGGTGGCGTACCAGGTGGGCAGGAAGGCGATCGTCGGGGTGAAGAAGGTGCCCTGCTCGGCCATGAGGTCCATGGTGCGCTCATCGATATCGAAGCCGTGAATCAGCTGCTCGCAGCCAAAGCGAACGGAATCGTAGGCGGCGGCGTGGTTGTTGTAGCAGTGGCTCCACACGGGGATACCGACCATCTTGGCCTCTTCGACCACGGCCTGGATCTCCTCGGAGCAATAGTGCTGGTCGCGACCGGAGTCCCAACGCCAGATGCCGCCACCGGTAGCCCAGATCTTGATGGCATCGGGGTTCTCGCGCAGGCGACGACGGACGGCCTTGCGCAGATCCCAAGGACCGTCGACCTGGTCGCCCCAGGGATGGGATTCCTTGTTGAGCTCCTGGGTGCAGTGGTGGGAGTCACCGTGACCGGCAACACGGCAGAAGCCGAGGCCGGTGGCCAGAACGCGCGGACCCTTAAAGACGCCCTTGTCGATGCAGTCGCGAATCTGGATACCAAAGCGGCCGATCTCGCAGACGGTGGTGAGGCCGTGGGTGAGGCAGTCGTAGGCCTGCTTGACGGCGACGGCCTGCTTCTCGAGGAGCGGCTGCATGACCCAATCGGTGTCATCGTCGGTCAGGTTGCCCGAGAAGTGCAGGTGGGTGTCGATCAGGCCGGGAAGGACAGTCTTGCCGGCGGCGTCGATAACCTCAACGCCCTCGGGAAGGTCCTGCATAACACCGGCGTACTCGATCTTGCCGTTATCGTCGACGAGAACGAGGGAGTTCTCGACCGGCTCGGCACCGGTACCGTCGATGAGCTTGCCGCCAACGATTGCATACTTAGTGGACATGGTTCCTCCTTATGGATCCATATAGTGGGTGAGGCCGTGTTGGGTTAAGGCCTCACAAAGCTACCCAAGTGATGCCGGGTTCGGTACGCGGGAGAGAGGGCACCGCGCACCCAATCCGCCCCGGCTCAGCGTTACTTTTTGCGGGAATTGGTGAAAGCCATGAGAGCCAGGCCAATAGCCAACCAGCCGATCACGATGCTCCACTCCACCATGTTGAGGGAGGCGGGAGAGAACGGAATCACGAGCAGGCCGATGATGATGGCGCAGGCAGCGATGGCGAGGCTGATGCCAAACTTGCCGCCGGGCACCTCGTAGGGACGAGGTAGGTCGGGCTCGGTGAAGCGCATGCGCAGGCAGGCAAGAGCGACCATGCCGCAGGAGAAGATGAAGGCGAGAGCCGACACATTGGTCAGAGGGATGAGCATGTTCTTGCCCAGGAACGGACCGACGACGGTGATGATGGCCAGAACGACGCAGGCGAGCTTGGGAGCACCGGAATTGGGATCGACCTCGGCAAACTTCTCGGGCAGCTGGCCCTTGCGGCCCATGGCGAGCATAATGCGGCTCGTGGCGCCGTAGAAGGAGTTCATCGGGCCCATGGGTCCAAGCGTGGCGATGACGAGCATGGCCAGGTACAGGAGCATGTTGATGCCCTTAAGACAGGCAAGCGCGGGAACGGGGCTCTTAACAAACTCATGCCAGTCAAGGATAGTGCCGAACGAGTAAATGCAGACCATGTAGAAGCCGCCGGCGGCCAGCAGGGCCAGGGAGATGATCTTGCCGAACTTGTTCCAGTTAAGGCCCTCGGCTGCTTCCTCAGCCTGCTGAGGAATGGTGTCGAAACCGGCGTAGAAGAACGGGGTCAGAACCAGGACCGACACGATACCGGCGAACAGGCTGGTGCCCTCGGTGGCGGCCTTACCGCCGCCAGCACCGGCGACCTGGGAGAACACAGGCATGGCGTTGTTCGGCGAGCCGGTGAACAGCGAGACGCCCATGGCGAGTAGCATGCCGCAGAGCAGGGCCTTGGTCAGGAAGGCTTGGAGCTTGGCGGCCGAGCTGGCACCGCGGAAATTGAGGAAGATGACGTAAACTGCAAAGCCGAGCGCGATCAGCGTCGGGAACAGGTAAACGTCGGCGCCCAGGATGGTGTAGAGCTTGATGGCGCGCAGCCACTCAAGACCGGGCAGGCTACCGAACATCTCGGACACGAGAGTCGAAATGGCAATGGCCTCCCACGGGCACAGGATGCCGTTGCCCAGGGCCAGGAGCCAACCGGTGATGTAGCTCAGTGTACGGCCAAAGCTACGATCGACATACTCGACGATGCCGCCCGAGATGGGGATAGCAGCCGTAAGCTCACCGAAAACAGCTCCGACGGGCACGAGGAAGATTGCACCCAAGAGGAATGCGATCATAGCGGGAACGGGACCGCCGCCCACGACCATCCAGTCGCCGACCTGCAGAACCCAACCGGTACCGATGATGGCACCGAAACCGATGGTGAAGAAGTTCCAGAGCGAAAGCGTTTTCTTCATGCCGCCGGTATCCTCGACTGCAACTTCTGCGTTCTTGTCCGCCATTGTTCCCCTCCTTTCCTTTCTGACGCCCCTTGGCGTCACCCCTTGCACGGCCTGTTTTGCCGCGCACTTTTTATTTCATGGCTTTAAGATACGGCCTTGGCACAGCAACGCCACTCGTAGCTCGACCGAAGGCAGAACTGCAAAACGAGCGGCGCCGTTTTTGGGACGAACGGCACGGTTTGCCGCTCATTGCTGCCGCCCGCCCGACGGGCGTACGTTCATCGAACGCATAGAGAGATGTTTTTGAAGCCGTGTGTTTTGCGCCTTTCGTACCGTTTACCGAGCTTTCGACGCGCAGGCCCATTTGTTGCACATCTTTTTTGTAGGATAGACAGGTTATACATGAGACAAGGCGGTACGAATGGCATACGGATATAACGACGGTGATCAACGGCGACAAAGCGTTCGCCTTGCTGGCCGTACCACGCCGACGCCCAGAAGTGCCACGAGCAGCAATCCGCAACGCCCTCAAGAGCAACCCAGGCCTTCGTCTCGGCAGCAGACAAGCAGAACACGGCAGAGTGGCCGTCCGAGCATAGGCACAAGCGCGCAGCAAGATAGCCGCTTGGGCGCGCGCACTCGACAGCGTCAGGCCGAGGTTCCGCAGCTGCGCCGCAACGGCGTACGTCAGCCCGGCATCCATATCAACCGCTTCTTTTCGCATCCCCAAGGCGGACGCAACGGCAAGCCTTACCGCTCGACATCGCACGTGAATGCCCCCGCCCTGCCGGCTCGTCGACTTCGCCTCGCACTGTGCTCTATCCTCACCTGTCTGGTCTTTGTGTTTATGAGCTCCTGTATGTCCCACGGCTTGGCCGGTCTCGAGCCCACCGCCGAGGACAAGCTGCTCAAGGCCCCCGTCGCGCCCGGTTATTCTTTCGCCTTTTCGACCCCGCGCTCGCAATGGCAAGCCGGCACGATGCCCCATATCTATCAGATCGACCCTGCGTGGTCGGAGCTGCCTTACGCCGGCGGCACCATCCGCCAAAATGCCTGCGGGCCTACGTGCCTCACCATGGTCTACATCTTTAAAACGGGGCGCACCGATATGACGCCGGTCGATACGTGCACCCTTTCCGAGGCGGGCAACTATGCCCCCACCGGTGCCACCGAGTGGTCGTTTATGACGAGCGGCGCCGCGCAGCTGGGGCTTAACGGGACGCAGCTCCATAACGATCGCGACTCTATGACTCAGGCGCTACGTTCGGGAGCGCCCGTCATCGCCGCCGTTCGGCCGGGCACCTTTACCAACGTGGGCCACTACATTGTGCTTTACGGTATTGACGGCGCCGACCAGATTGGCGTCTACGACCCCAACTCGGCCAGCCGCAGCGCCCGCCGCTGGGGCGTCGTAGAAGTCCTTAACGAAGTCGAAGCCATGTGGGCCTACTACTAGTCATTGGGGACAGACTTAAATGATTGGTCGTTGGGGACGGCCCTTGCGGATGCCGCTCGTGGGCGGCCATGCCGGCTGCCCCACACCGCCAGAAACTGCCAGCATGGAAAACGTCTCCCACTTTGGAGCTCGATTACGGGATGCACTTTCCGCGCACGGCCTGTTTGGGAAACTGGGGGCCACTTTTCGATCAAATTCCGGGATGTATTTTCCGGTTGAGGGCCATAGGGAAACTGCATCCCATTTCGAACGCCGATTCTGGGATACAGTTTCCCGCTGCTGATCGATGCGACCTTTAGAGAACGTCCCCAATGACTAGGTGAATAGCAAAAGCCCCGCAGTCGGAGCGGACTGCGGGGCTCATGAAGAGAGGCTAGTTTGTGGGCGCTTTGCCTGGCGCCCACAAGAGAGGCAACAGAGTAGAGACTACTCGTGGATGCGGGTACCGGAGAGGCCGGCCATGGTCTCGGCGGCCTTGTCCAGGGCGCCGATAATGCAGGTGCGGCCCTTGCGGGAACGGGCGAACTTGATGGCAGCACGGACCTTGGGCTCCATGGAACCCTTACCGAACTGGCCCTCGTCGGCCAGGCGCTCGGCCTCGTCGGCGGTGAGGTCCTCGAGCTCCTCCTGGTTGGGCTTGCCAAAGTTGATGGCGACATGCTCAACGGCGGTCAGCAGGAACAGAACGTCGGCGTCGCAGTCCTCGGCCAGCAGCTCGCCGCCCAGGTCCTTGTCGATGACGGCGGGAACGCCCTTGTAGCAACCCTTGTTCTCGTAGTCGCGGACGACGGGGATGCCGCCGCCACCGCAGGCGATGACGATGAACTCGTTGTCGAGCAGGTTGAGGATGGAGTCGGCCTCGACGATCTTCTTGGGATCGGGGGAGGCGACGACGCGGCGCCAGCCGCGGCCGGAATCCTCGACGAAGACCTTGGAGGGATCCTCGGCCATGAACTCCTTGGCCTGCTCCTCGGTGTAGAAGGGGCCGATCGGCTTGGTCGGGTTCTTGAACGCGGGATCATCCGGATCGCACTCGATCTGGGTGACGACGGTGGCGGCGTGCCAACGCTTATAGCGCTTGTGCATCTCGCGACCGATGCCCTGCTGCAGGTGATAACCAATGTAGCCCTGGGACATGGCGCCGCACTCGGGCAGCGGCATCTCGGGGGTGCCGATGGCGTCGTGGGCGGCAGCGAAGGCATTCTGGATCATGCCGACCTGCGGGCCGTTGCCGTGGGTGATGATGATCTCGTTACCCTGCTCGATGAGACCAAGGAGTGCGTGGGCGGTGTTGCTCACGGCCTCGATCTGCTCGACGGGGTTGTTGCCGAGGGCGTTGCCGCCAAGGGCGACGACAATACGATCGGGCTTGCCAAGAGGCTTAGACATTGCTGGAATCCTTTCTGTAAAAGGCCTACATCCCATTAATAACCCACGTCCGTGCAATACGCGAGTTTATTAAGGTTTATATTCTCTTTATCGCTCATTTTATTCATTTTGAAAACAGTTGAACGGTGAACGGTCGTTTTTACCCGTTCAGCGTAAAGATGCCCAGCTCAAGCATATCTAAGCTATTTACGTGCGACTTTATTTTGATAGAGCAGGGATTAGACCAGATTATGCAGACTATATCTTTGCTAAACACAAAACAGACAGCGCAATATCTTACTCGCACTATACGAGATTCTATGCACTAATTGGACGAGTATGCAGCCCTGCAATAACATGGCGTTTTTCATCCAACTTAAGGAATAGACAAGTGTTCATACCGCGCGTCGGCCGGTAGCCGGCGAGCCGTCTCGTCGATTGCCGCTTCCAGAAATTCAAAAACTGATATTGCGCGCGCAATTGCGGCATGGTACTTTAGCGAGGAACAGCACGGGCTGGGGCGACAGAGATCTGTCGTGAAGTTTGGGTTCGGCGACCCCGCTGCTGTCTTCTCCTTATCCGCCAGCGAACCCCTTGAGCGACGGATTGAGGAGGTCCTTACTATGACAAAAATGCTCAAGATCACGCTAAATGGCGAGACGTTTCTCGCCGACATGCTCTGGGACAAGGCTCCCGAGGCATGCAAGCTGTTCGAATCGTCCTGTCCGGTCGAGTCACGTATCTTTTCGGCCAAGATCTGCGATGCCGAGGTAACCTATCCCGTATCGGGCCCCATCGCCAATTACGAGCACATCGAGAACCCCGTCTTTCACGAGCCGGCGGGCGCCGTGAGCTGGTATGGTGGCTGGTCGTCAATTTGCATCTTCTTTGACGTGTGCGAGCCCTTTGGCACCTGCAGCATGTTCGCCCGCATCTGCGAAGCCGACCGCGAGCGTTTTGCCGCCGCCTGCCGCAATGTCTGGGACAACCAGGGCATGTACATTAAAAACGAAATCGTCGAGATCGAAACGGAGGCCTCAAGATGATGGATATCAACACCCTGCTCACACTCGACCTTGCCGAGTACACCACTGCACTTGAGGCCCTCGCCGACCAAATGATGCTCGAGGAACCGCGCGATATCGACTACATGCGCCGCCGCAAGCTCGACACAGGCCGCGAATTCGCCGTCTGGAACTTCACCGTCGGCTACTGTATGAACGCCGCCGACGCCCTCTCCCTCTTGCGTGCCCAGGCCAACGAAAACGCCAACGACGGCACCGCCGACCTCGCAACAATCAACAACAGTGCCGCGCGCCTGTGCGACTGGTTCTCGGGCGCCTTCGACGTCACCGGCAAAATGGACGACACGACGGCAATCCTCGCCCACAGCCGCGACCTCTACGCCCAGGTAGAGACTCACGAACAGTTCGCGGCCCTCACACGCGCCACCGAGCGCTATCTGGTCCAGCTCCAATTTTGGGTCGACCGCCAGATTCCCTGGCCGGCTATTAGCGACCTCGTCCACGGCTACCGCCTACGCACAGAGAGCGGCGAGACAAGGTAAACCGACCAGGAAGGCCAACAAAGTCCCATCGCGGAACCAAAAGTAAGAATCAGAGGGCTGGAGACGCACACAGCAGCGTCTCCAGCCCCTTCGCAAAGTAGAGCGCTGTTTCAGTGGCTTTGAGACCTTATCGGACCTTTGCTATCTTCCAATTTTTGTATATTTACGCACGCTATTATCCGCAAATTTTTGTATGATTTCAGGCAATTCTATCTGCCAATTTTTGTCATTTGGGGGTTTTATGCTACGCCGTAAGGTCACTGATAAGCTTTTGAGCTGGAAGAATACCTCCAATAAGGCATTACTTGTTACTGGTGCGCGTCAGATCGGCAAGAGCTATGCGATTCGCGCGTTCGGAAAAAGCAACTACGCTTCGTATTTTGAGGTCAATTTACTACTCAATGTCGAGGCAAAGAATGTGCTTATTGGCGCAAAGAACTCCGTTGACTTCATCAACCGCGTAGCCCTTCTTGCGAATGCGCCGCTTGTTGAGGGGAACACGCTTGTCTTTGTCGATGAGATTCAGGAGTATCCGCAGATCGTTACACTCATGAAGGCGTTGGTCGAGGATGGGCGCTTTAGCTATGTCTTCTCGGGGTCTATGCTTGGGACTGAGTTTAAGGGAATCTCTTCTTTTCCGGTGGGGTATGTCGAGCACATTGTTATGCGCCCAATGGATTTTGAAGAGTTTTGTTGGGCAAACAGCGTCAGCGAGAATGTGCTTGCCGGTATTCGCAGCTGCCTTGTCGAGAAGCATCCTGTCGAAAACTATATTCATGAGGCGATGCTCAAAAACTATAGAGCATATATCATTTGCGGCGGCATGCCGGAGGTCGTTCAGAACTATATTGATTCGGGTTATTCGCTCGTGAGCACACGTGAGCTTCAAACTCAGCTGGTCGATCAGTACAAAAGCGATATCTCAAAATATGCATCGACTCGAGCGTTTAACGTTCGGTCGATTTTTGAGCAAATTCCCGTTCAGCTTGAGGCGGAGTCCCATCGCTTTGTTGTTTCGTCTCTGGGTGAGGGAGCTCGCCTTAAAAAATATGAACAGGATTTCCTGTGGCTTGTTAACGCAGGTGTTGGATTGATGGTCGCCAGGGTGACGGAGCCACGGAGTCCTCTCAAGAGGACGGAGAAAACGACAGCCTTCAAACTATACGAGTCTGATACAGGCATGCTAGCATCGCGGTACCCCGGCAGCACTGCACGCGCCGTCTATCTTGATATGAAAACTCCCAACCTTGGTGGTCTCTATGAGAACGTGGTCGCGCAGGAACTTGTTGCCCTCGGGGCGGATGCATGGTACTACCAAACGCGTGAGGTCGGTGAAGTTGACTTTGTAATCGAAGGCGCCCACGGGCATGTTGTCCCAATCGAGGTCAAATCGGGTAAGAAGGTTCGAGCGCACGCGGCCCTCGATCGTCTGATGAGTGTGGGCGAGTACAAAATTCCCGAGGCCGTTGTACTGAGCCACGAGAACCTCAGCAAAGAGGGCAAGGTTCTGTATGTTCCAATCTACATGACGTTTTGTCTTGATGAGTTTATGGAAAAGGATGACCCCAATAACGATTTCTCGTTCGCGCCCATATCTCTCTAGCCATTTGAATCTGCAATCCAGCCCCGCCCACGCATCAATGCATTTCCCAAGGTGCTGCGCGTTTCGCGGCAAAGCCGCGAAAAAGCAAAGGGATAAGAAGCGGCAACAGCCAAATCCTCCATCCATCCCCAAAGTAGCGCGACTTTCGCGGCAAAGCCGCGAAACAGCGAAAGGGGCAAAAGGCCCCCTCAGCCACGTCCTTCATTCAGCCCCACAATCCGAGGACGTAGTCGTAGCAGGATCTGAGGGCTAACCTTCGCGGACATTCCGCAGGACGAAAGAACCCCCGCCGCACGTAGTGTGAACTGCCTCCCATTT
>NZ_JBNPLL010000017.1:0-49683 GCF_050313455.1 Collinsella sp. SGI.180 | reverse complement strand
GGGAGGCAGTTCATTTTGGGACGGGGCTTTTTTAACTACTTGGGGAGCTAAAAGTTGCTAAAAGCCCCGCCCCAAATGAGCGCATAATTGCGTAATATATAGAACTAGCTGCTGTAAACGGATTAAACACCGTTTACAGCCTAAAAGCGACCGTTAACCAAATACTTGGCCTTGTCTGGAATTGTCTGTGTTTGCATGGACGGGATGGTCTGCCGATATTGACGTATCGGTGCAGAATCGGAGGCAGCATGAAAGAGTATTTTGGCATTGACGTGGGCGGCACGGCAGTTAAGTGGGCTGTGCTGGGCGAGGATTTTTCCATTCGCGAGCGGGGAAGCCTGCCGACTGATTTTGCTACGGCAGACGAAGCGGTCGAGGCCTTGGCCGGTCTTGTCGAGCCGTATCGTGACCGCGTGTCCGCCGTGGGCGTAAGTGCGCCCGGCGGCATCTATGAGGATGACGCAGACGGCACCATCCATCGCGGCGGCGCGCTCACCTACATGGACGGCTGTCCGCTGGGAAAGCTGCTGCGCGAGCGGTTTGACATGCCGGTGTCTGTTAACAACGACGGAAAATGCTGTGCGCTCGGCGAGTACGCGGCGGGCGCCCTCCGTGGATGCCGCATTGGCGTCGTGCTTGCTATCGGTACCGGTATTGGCGGCGGTATTGTCATCAACGGACACGTGCTTCGCGGCGCACATGGCTTTGCGGGCGAGTTTAGCTTCCTGCGCAACGATGTGACGCAGCCTGCGTCGGGCGGCAGGATGTTTGCCGGCACAGGCGGCTGGCGTGCGCTGCGCGATCTCGTCGTGGCCGAGAAAGGTCTGCCCGCCGATGGAACGGTGGACGGCCGTCGCGTTTTTGAGTGGATCGAGGCCGGCGATACGGCGGCGCAGTGCGCGCTTGACTGCTATGCGCGCACGTTCGATGCCATGCTCGTAAACCTTCAGGCGGTGCTCGACCCCGAGGTGTTTGTGATCGCGGGCGGCATTTCTTGCCACCCCGAGCTCATCGATGCGCTTCGCGATCAGATGCCCGCAGCTCTTGCGGGCTATGAGGGCTTTCTTGCCGGCATCCCTGCGCCGCAGGTCAGGGCGGCCGAGCTCGGTAACGATGCTAACCTGTATGGTGCCGTGCAAGAAGCCATGCGCCTTTGCGAATAGCTACCGAGTAAATGTGCCCGTTGGGGGAATAGTCGTGCCACTTCGCTTGACAACAGGCTAAACTAGCTCATAAACATTTACTATTCTGTTTAGATTGAATTTGCGGTCGTTTAGTTGTCGAGTCATCAAGTTGCGATGCTCCGCCACGGCCGTTGCTAGGGGGAACAATGGCCAAAGCAAGTGTTCGCGAGATCAGCCGCATCACCGGTTTTTCGCCTGCGACCGTGTCCAACGCGCTCAACCGCAAGCGCAGCGTGAGTGAAGAGACCGCCAAGGTCATCCTGGAGTGCGCGCAATCGCTTGGCTATCAGCAGTCGACGCAGCTCGAGAGCATTCAGTTTGTGCTCGCGCGCAAGACGGGCGCCATTCTGGACGAGAGCACCTTCCATCCCGCGGTCATCGAGGGCGTGGAGCGCCAGGCGCGTCGTCACGGCATGAGCACGAGCTTTGTCTCGCTCGACTTTAGCGACTTGGACGCCGTGCGTCCGCAGGTCGAGGGCCTGATCGCCGATCCGTCCGCCGCTATCGTGCTGATGGGTACCGAGCTGGGCGAGGAAGACTACGCCCTGTTTGCCAACGCTGCCGCCCACCTGATCGTGCTCGATGGCTGGAGCGATCGTCAGTACTTCGATGCCGTGGTCATTGCCAACACCGACTCGGTGCTGCGCGCCGTGGATTACCTTATCGAGAAGGGTCACAAGCAAATCGGCTATCTGGCAGGCGACCTTCGCATCCGCAACTTTAAGGATCGCGAGCGCGGCTATCGCCAAGCGCTTGAGGACGCAGACCTTGAGGCCAACCCGACATGGCGCGTTACGCTGGGCACCACGCTCGAGGGCGCCTATCGCGACATGGGCGCATGGCTCGACAGCGTCTCGCGCGACGACCTGCCGACGGCTTTCTTTGCCGAAAACGACGTGCTCGCCGTGGGTGCCATGCGCGCGCTCAACGAGCACGGTATTCGCGTGCCCGAGGATGTCTCGATCATCGGCTTTGACGATCTGTCTTTGGGCGCCTTCTCCAACCCGCCGCTCACCACGGTGCACGTTCCCAAGCACGAGGTGGGCGAGATCGCGGTGCGCCGCCTGGTGGGCAACATCCGCAATCCCAAGAGCTATACCTGCAAGACAGCCGTATCGACCTATTTTGTCGAGCGTCAGAGCGTGCGTGAGATCTAGGCAAAGGCAACGCCGGGCCGCAGGGCGGCAAAGCTCGCTAAGGCAGAAAAATAACGTCATCCAAAAGGGGTCCTTCGGGGCCCTCTTTTTGTTGCCCTTGTATGTTCAGTTTGTTTACATACCGTTTAGGCTGATTTCTCTACCGCCCACGAGTATTTCGCGTTAAACTTCTAAACACTGGAGTAAAAATTTAGTAAACAGAACAAAACGAAACATGCGTCTGTTTACTGAACATGTGATTAGGGGAGGACGTACATGGACAAGATCAAGCTCGGTTTTGTGCCCACGCGCCGCAGTATCTTTAGCGCGCCGGACGCAATCAAGTATCGCGGCCTGACGGCTGATCGCCTGCGTGAGATCGGCGTCGACATCGTGGATATCGACGACATCAATGACGAGGGCCTGCTGTTCGACGACAGCCACATTGAGCCTATCGTCAAGAAGTTCCGCGCCGAGGGCGTCGATGGCATTATGCTGTGCCACGCCAACTTTGGCACCGAGTACGTTTGCGCTCGCCTTGCCCGCGAGCTCGGCCTACCCGTGCTGCTGTGGGGCCCGCGCGACGAGCGCCCCGAGCCCGACGGCACCCGCCTGCGCGATAGCCAGTGCGGCCTGTTCGCCACCGGCAAAGTATTGCGCCGCTTCCAGGTTCCCTTCACCTACATGACCAACTGCCGCCTGACCGATCCCGAGTTCGAGCGCGGCGTTTGGGACTTCTTGGCCGTGTGCAACGTGGTCAAGACCTTCAAGCACACCCGCATCCTGCAGATGGCCACCCGTCCGTTCGACTTCTGGTCGACCATGTGCAACGAGGGCGAGCTGCTCGAGAAGTTCAACATCCAGCTTTCGCCCATTCCCATGACCGAGCTTGTCCAGGCCGTGCGCGACGCCCAGGCCGACGAGCAGGCCATGGCTACCATGCTTGCCCACATCAACGACAGCTTTGAGATCTGCATCCCCGAGGATAAGGTTCCCGCGGTCGCCGGTCTTGCCATCGCCATGAAGCGCCTGGTCGAGAAGTACGGTTGCAACGCCGGCGCCATTCAGTGCTGGAACGCTCTGCAGGACGAGCTGGGCATTATGCCCTGCGCTGCCAACGCCATCCTCAACGAGATGGGCATTCCTATCGTATGCGAGACCGATATCCACGGCGCCATCACCGCGCTGATGGTCGAGGCCGCCGACCTGGGCCGTCACCGCGGCATGTTCGCCGACTGGACCGTGCGCCATCCCGACAATGAGAACGGCGAGCTGCTGCAGCATTGTGGCCCCTGGCCCTGCAGCTGCGCGGCCGTCAAGCCCAAGCTCACCTACCCGCTGGCTTTCGATCACCCCGGTGCGCTGACGGCCGAGGCCAAGCACGGCGATCTCACCCTTGCCCGCTTTGACGGCGACAACGGCGAGTACTCGCTGCTGCTGGGCAACGCTCGCGGCATCGACGGCCCGGCTGGCATGGGCACCTATCTGTGGGTCGAGGTCGACAACCTCAAGCGCCTCGAGGCCAAAATCGTCGAGGGTCCCTACATCCACCACTGCGTCGCTATTCACGCCAACGTGGTGCCGGTGCTCTACGAGGCGTGCAAGTACCTCGGTATTGCCCCCGACCTGTACGACCCCATCGAAGAAGACGTTAAAGCCTACCTGCGAGGAGAGTAGAAATGGCAACTATCGAAGAGCTTGAGTCCCTGCGTTGGGACCTTCGCCGCGATTGCGTCGATATCATCATGGCTGGCGCTGGCGGCCACATCGGCGGTGACATGTCGGTGATCGACGCCCTCATGACCCTCTACGCCAACCACCTCAACATTTCGCCCGAGACCGTCGACGATCCCAACCGCGACCGCTTCGTGCTCTCCAAGGGCCACGCCATGGAAGCCTACTACGCGGTGCTCTGCCACGAGGGCTATCTTGACCTCGATGACGTCAAGGCCCGCTTCTCCAAGTTCGGCAGCCCCTACATCGGCCACCCCAACAACAAGCTCAAGGGCATCGAGATGAACTCGGGCTCGCTGGGTCACGGCCTGCCCGTGGCCGTGGGCATGGCGCTCGCCGGCAAGATGGACGGCCGCGACTACCGCGTCTACACCATCATGGGCGACGGGGAACTTGCCGAGGGATCGGTCTGGGAGGGCGCCATGAGCGGCGGCAACTACCAGCTCGATAACCTGTGCGCACTCGTGGACCGCAACCGCCTGCAGATCAGCGGCAGTACCGAGGATGTTATGAAGCAGGACTCGCAGGAGGAGCGCTGGGCCGCCTTCGGTTGGAACGTGCTCTCCATTCCGGGCAACGACGTCCGGGCCATCGACGCCGCGCTGACGCTTGCGGCCGAGACCTGCGGCAAGCCCACGGTCATCATCCTCAATACGGTGAAGGGCTATGGCTCGCCCGTCATGGAGGACAAGGCCGCCTGGCACCATCACCTGCCCAACGATGAGGAATATGCCCAGATCATCGCCGATTTCGCTGCCCATAAGGAGGCCGTCAATGGCTAACAAGATCGCCAATCGCAAGGTTATCTGCGACACGCTGCTCGAGGCCGCGAAGACCGATAAGGACATCGTCGTCCTATGCTCCGACTCCCGCGGCTCCGCATCGCTCATGCCGTTCTTTGATCAGTATCCCCAACAGTCCGTCGAGGTCGGCATTGCCGAGCAGGACCTGGTGAGCATCGCCGCCGGCATGGCTTCGTGCGGCAAGAAGGCCTGGGCCGCCTCGCCGGCGTCCTTTGTGACCACGCGCTCGTATGAGCAGTGCAAGGTCGACGTCTCGTACTCCAACACCAACGTCAAGCTCATCGGCATCTCGGGCGGCGTGTCCTATGGCGCCTTGGGCATGAGCCATCACTCCGCGCAGGATATCGCCGCCATGAGTGCGATTCCCAACATGCGCGTGTATCTGCCGAGCGACCGCTTCCAGACCGCCGAGCTCGTGCGGGCCCTGGTCGCCGACAACAAGCCGGCCTACATTCGCGTGGGCCGCAACCCGGTCGAGGACGTGTACACCGAGGACGAGTGCCCGTTCCAGATGGATCGCGCCACCTGGGTGCGTCGCGGCACCGATGTGACGCTCGTCGCCACCGGCGAGATGGTCCGCCATGCCGTGGACGCTGCCGACCTGCTGGCCGAGCAGGGCATCTCGGCAACGGTGCTCGACATGTATTGCGTCAAGCCGCTTGACGCCGAGGCCGTGATTGAGGCTGCCGGTGCCACGCGCGCCGTCGTGACGGTCGAGGAGCACAGCCCCTTCGGCGGCCTGGGTTCTATGGTCGCGCAGGTGGTGGGCGAGCATTGCCCGCGTCCGGTCAAGTGCCTCTCCCTGCCCGACGCACCGGTCATCACCGGCACGAGCCCCGAGGTCTTCACACACTACGGCCTGACGGGTGCCGGAATCGCGCAGACCGTCGCCGAGTTCCTCGGCAACTAGTAGATACAGACGCTGCGCGGCCGCCAAGCACCGCACCTTGCCGTTCAAACCGTCGCTTGCGTACGCAAAGTACGCGGCGCTCTTCTTTCACGGCAATCTGCGGCACTTGACGGCCGCTCGCTCCTTGTCCGCCAGTCGTCTTTGATTTGGCGGAAGGAATGGGAGAGTACATGAGCAAATACATCATCGGAATCGATCAATCCACGCAGGGCACGAAGGCGCTGCTGGTGGACGAGGGCGGCCATCTGATTCATCGTGCCGACCGCTCGCATCGCCAGATTGTCAATGATGCCGGCTGGGTGAGCCATGATCCGGTCGAGATCGCCGCCAACGTGTTGGCCGTGGCGCGTGCCGTGGTGGAGGAGACCGGGGTCAATCCGGCCGACATTGCTGGTATTGGCATCTCCAACCAGCGCGAGACCACCGTTGCCTGGAACCGCACGACGGGCGAGCCGCTGTGCGACGCCGTGGTGTGGCAGTGTGCCCGCGCCCGCGAGCTGTGTGACGAGCTTGCGGCGCGCGAAGGCGTGGCAGAGCTGGTGCGTGACACAACGGGCCTGGTGCTCTCGCCCTACTATCCGGCGGGCAAGATGGCTTGGATTCTCGCGAACGTTCCGGCGGCTGCCGAGGCCGCGGCGTCGGGTGAGCTGTGTCTGGGCACCATCGATGCCTGGGTGGTCTGGACGCTCACGGGCGGCGCGGAGTTTCGCTGTGACTGGTCCAATGCCAGCCGCACGCAGCTCTTCGACCTGCGCCGTGGCTGCTGGAGCGAGCCGGTGTGCGAGGCCTTTGGCATCGATCCGGCCTGCCTGCCGCAGGTGACCGATTCCGACGGTCTGTTTGGCACAACGGACCTGGATGGCTTTTTGCCCGCACCCGTGCCGGTACACGGCGTGCTGGGCGACAGCCATGCGGCCCTGTTTGCGCAGGGTTGCCACAGCCGCGGCATGGCCAAAGCGACCTATGGCACCGGTAGCTCGGTCATGATGAACGTCGGCAACGAGTTTGTCGCCAGCTCGCACGGGCTTTCGAGCTCGCTTGCGTGGCGTATGGATGGCGTGACCGAGTATGTACTCGAGGGCAACGTGAGCTACGCCGGCGCCGTCAAGACCTGGCTGCGCGACGATCTGGAACTCATCAACAACCCCGAGGAGGTCACCGACCTGTGCTACGCCGCCAATCCGGCGAGCCGCGTCTACTTTGTGCCGGCGTTTACCGGTTTGGGCGCGCCGCACTGGGCGAGTGACGCCGAGGGCTGCGTCTTTGGCATGACGCGCACCACGGGTCGCGCGGAGTTCGTGAAGGCCGCCGACGAGTCGATCGCCTATCAGATCTTTGACGTGATCGATGCGATGGTTGAGGATTCGGGTGCAACGTTGGCCGAGCTTCGTGTTGACGGCGGTCCCACGCGCGACGCGTACCTGATGCAGTTTGAGAGCGACTTGGTTGGCTCGCCCATCCGCATCGCGAGCAACGACGAGATGAGCGGCCTGGGTGCGGCCTGGGCCTGCGGCATCGCGCTGGGCATGTACACGCGCGATGTCGTCGATGTCTACGGCGCCCGCGGCATCGTGGAGCCGTCGATGCCCACTGACGAACGCGCCAAAAAGATCGCCGGCTGGCGCCACGCTGTCAAATCAACAATTGCATACACTGCCTAGCATGATTTTTTGGGACGGGATTAAAAACTCATTGATCCCCGTCTCGGGCAGCTCATTTGGGACGGGGCTTTTTTGACTGGTATGATTGGTGCGACCATTCGAACCAGCTAAAAGAGCCCTGTCCCAAATTGACTACCGAGAGGATCTGCCATGGAGCGCATCGCGAGTTTTTCCGTTGACCATCTGCTGCTTGAGCCCGGCGTGTATGTGAGCCGCGTCGACCGCGATCCGGCGACCGGTGCCGCCGTCACCACCTTTGACCTGCGCTTGACCACGCCCAACAAAGAACCGGTTATGAACACGGCCGAGTGCCACACCATCGAGCATCTGGGCGCGACGTTCCTTCGCAACCATGCCGAGTGGTCGAGCCGTATTGTCTACTTTGGCCCTATGGGCTGCCGCACGGGCTTTTACCTGGTTGTGTTTGGCGAGGTGACGAGTGAGGAGATCTTGCCGCTCGTGCGCGAGTTGTTCGAGTTTGTTGCTGGCTTCGAGGGCGATGTCCCCGGTGCCGCTCCCGAAGAGTGCGGTAACTACCTGGACCAGAATCTCCCTATGGCAAATTGGCTCGCGCGTCGCTATCTCGACCGCGATCTGATCGATATCGATGAGGCACACCTGCACTATCAGCAGGCGTAAAGGTTTCGTCGCTCAAAATGAGTTCACTGGGCGCCTTCGCTTATGCGGGGGTGCCTTTTTGTTGAGCGGACATGGCGGACGTTTAAAACCGCGCGTGATTGTTCTAGAATGTTCGTAATATCACACAAACGAACAGGAGCGAACATGCATATCTACTCTGTTACCGACCCCGAATTCAAACCCTATGGCCGCGTGTGGGATGACGTCCCGTCCAGCCTGACCGCCCCGCTCGTCGAGGCGCTCTCCGCAACGCCCATCCCCGAGGGCAGCAAGTACGTGGCCTCCGCGCCTGAGCTGGAGCAGGTCGAGGGCGCCGATGCGCTCGGCCTGCTCATGTATGGCGGCCGTCCGTTCCAGCTGGGCTGGTGCAACGGCCACAACACGAAGCTCAACTGCTTGGAGTATCACCGCGCGAGCGAGTTCAACCTGGGTGCTCGCGACTTTATTCTGCTGCTCGCCAAGCGTGAGCAGATTGTCGACGGCAAGCTCGACACCGCGCAGGTCAAGGCGTTCCGCGCGCCCGCCGGCACGCTCGTCGAGGTCTACGCCACCACGTTGCACTACACGCCGTGCATGGTCGACGACGGTGGCTTCCAGGTGATGGTTGCGCTGCCCGCCGGCACCAACGGTCCGCGTCCCGAGGCTGCAGCCGATATGCCTGCTGCCGGCGACAGCTACTGCTACTGGAAGGCCGACAAGTGGGTTCTCTGCCATGCTGACAGCCCCAAGGCAGCCGAAGGCGGCTACGTAGGTCTCATCGGCAAAAACCTCGACATCGCCTGTGACTAGGGTCTTCCGTCTCAATCTGTAACAGTTGGCGCGCTAAATCGTCTCTATCTGTTACAGATCAAGACGAACCACGGGGGCCGCCCGAACAATCTCAATCTGTAACGCCAAGCCCGGTTTTGACGGCCTAACTGTTACAGATCGAGACAAGCGGGCCCAACCCACCACAAAGGTGCCTGTCCCCTTTGCGGTGGTTGCCTAGAGCTGGCTGCGCAGGTAATCGGCCATATAGGGGACGGCGAAGCGCACGTAGCCGCGGCGCGCCTGCTCGATAACGCCGGCGTCGATGAGGCGCCGGCGATACTTTTGCGCATAGTCGGGTGTGACTGACATGCGCTTCGCAACATCAGAAATGCGCGACACGCCGTCTTTGTCATCAGTCATTGCGTCGAGAAACGCGACGTCTTGGTCCGATAGCGCGGCGAGCGTCGTTTCACAAACATCGTTTTCGAAATCGGCCTTTGACGCTTCGATAGCTCCGTCGACTTGCTCTGGCGTTACGTATTCTCCTGCCTGGCAGCGATTGGCGATGTTGTAGCCGATGAGCTGCAGCATATAGGGCGATCCTTGGGTTGCACGAGCGGCACGGAGGCGAAGATCGCCTGGAATATCAAGGTCGAGCTCTTCGAAAGCCCGCTGATAATAGGCATCGACATCTCCGACTGAAAGCGGTTCGAGCGTGACTTTGCGTGCGCGGTTGAGAAATGTCAGTACGCGGTCGTTGAGTGTCGCGGAGACTGCTCCCGGGAGGCCCGCCATGACGAGCGCGACGTTGAGTCCCTCGCCGACCAGCTCTTGATAGGCGGTGACGAGCTGTCTGATCTCGGGTGAATTTGCCTGGAGCTCGTCGATGAGGATGAGGATGCCGTGTCCCTGCTCGGTTAACTTGCGTGCCAACTGCGTGAGTTTGAACTGGAAACTCTTAGTTTCCTGTACGTCGCGCGTAAACTCGAGGCCGGCTGAGAAACCGAAGACGCTCAAACTGCCACCTGTAAGTTTGGGGAGACGATGCTTGTTGGCGTAAGGCTCGCCCGCTTCCTGGATTTTCTCAACAATGCGCTCGAGCATATCCTCGGAGGCTACGGTGGGCGTGGCGACAACAAAGCCGAGCTTGCGGGCGCGATCGGCAAGTTCCCACAACAGAACCGTTTTGCCGCTGCCTCGCTGGCCGAGCATGAGTATGGCTCGGTCTCGATTGCCCGGCTCCTGCTCAAGGCCGGAGATGAATGTCGAAATCACGCTCCCGCGTCCCACCAGATAGGACGGGCGATTTCCAAATGAGGGGGAGAAGATGGTTTCAGTCATAAGTCTCCTTTCCTTTTTTTCCTATTTTTTCCTTTCTTTCCTATTCAGTCAAATGGTCTGCCACCCGAGGGCGCCTTCGCTGTTGTGGAGGCGCCCTTTTTTGCAAGCGAGTAGACTTTTTGGCTTAGTCTGACCACGCCGGAACATGCCAGGTAAGCTACCTGCGGTTTTGATGGCGTCAAAGGCGGGTCTGGTTGAGTTTTGCCAAAAAGTCTACTCACTTGACGTTCGCGGCGTGTGGGCGGGTGCTTTTTCGTGCACGCGAGGTATCAAAAAGTGTCAGGAGCGCACCGTCTGCCGATATGCGGGAGCGAAAAGAAGTGTCGACCTGCGCCGTTGCCGTTGAGCGACGCGTTGTTTGCAGGGATACTGAGCCCATGACAACAGCGTGCGAAAGGATTGATACATGGCTTTCCGTAATGACTTCCTGTGGGGCGGCGCAACGGCTGCCAACCAGTGCGAGGGTGCCTACGACGTGGACGGCCGCGGCCTGGCCAACGTGGACGTGGCTCCGCACGGCCCCGAGCGCTATGCGGTGGTCTCCGGCCAGCGTAAAATGCTCGACTTCGAGGACGGCTATTACTATCCCGCGCAGACCGGCATCGATTTCTATCACCACTACAAAGAGGACATCGCTCTCTTTGCCGAGATGGGCTTTAAGACCTTCCGTATGAGCCTGGCTTGGACCCGCATCTTCCCCAACGGCGACGAGACCGAGCCCAACGAGGCTGGCCTGGCCTTCTACGAGGACGTATTCCGCGAGTGTCAGGCGCACGGCATCGAACCGCTCGTGACCATCACACACTTCGATTGCCCGATTCACCTCATCAAGGAGTACGGCGGCTGGCGCAACCGCAAGCTCATCGACTTCTACAAGAACCTCGCGACCACGATCTTTACCCGCTACAAGGGGCTGGTGAAGTACTGGCTCACCTTCAACGAGATCAATATGATCTTGCACCTGCCGTTTATGGGTGCCGGTCTGGTCTTTGAGGAGGGCGAGAACAAGAAGGCCGTCGAGTACCTGGCCGCTCACAACGAGCTCGTCGCCAGCGCTTGGGCAACCAAGATCGCCCACGAGATCGACCCCGAGATCAAGATCGGCTGCATGCTCGCCGCGGGTAGCTACTACCCCTACAGCTGCCGTCCGGGCGACGTGCGCCAGGCGCAGCTCGATAACCAGGACAACTACTTCTTCGTCGACGTCCAGAGCCGCGGCTACTACCCGGCATATGCCGTCAAGAAGCTCGAGCGTCTAGGCATCGATGTGGGCATGACGGACGAGGACCGCGAGATCCTGGCCGCTAACACCGTCGACTTCATCAGCTTTAGCTATTACAGCACCCGCTGCTCTGCCGGTGCCGATAACCCCGATGTCGAGCGCACCCAGGGTAACGCCTTCGCCGGCGCCAAGAACCCCTACTTGCAGGAGAGCCAGTGGGGCTGGGCCATCGATCCGCTGGGCTTCCGCATCACCCTCAACGACCTGTACGACCGTTATCAGAAGCCGCTGTTTGTGGTCGAGAACGGTCTGGGCGCCAAGGATGTTGTCGAGGAGGATGGCTCTATCAACGACGACTACCGTATCGACTACCTGCGCCAGCATATCGCCGCGATGCGCGATGCGGTGACCGAGGACGGCGTTGACCTGCTGGGCTACACCACCTGGGGCCCGATCGACCTGGTGTCTGCCGGCACGGGAGAGATGTCCAAGCGCTACGGCTTTATCTATGTGGACCGTGACGACGCCGGCAACGGTACCCTCAAGCGTTCCAAAAAGAAGAGCTTCGACTGGTACAAGAAGGTTATTGCTTCTAATGGTGAGGACCTGTCCTAAGGAAGCTGAGATACTCAACTTCATAGCCTTCTAACCAAGGCGCCCGGCGAGTAGTTATTGCTCGCCGGGCGCCTTGCCGTCTGCGGATTTTGGGACATGCGGCCCGCTTTTGGGCCCGCCTGTCGGTACACTAAAGGGACTATGAGTACCCGCGAGCGACATATCGGCCACGCGGCCGCCCGGACCGCTCCGGTTGCGGATCCCAGGGGCGGCAGGCTCTTCGCCATGCCGCGATTCCTTGTTGGCATAACGCATCAGGTGTACCGTCACCGCGTCTTTGCTATCGCCGGCGCCATCACCGCGCTGTTCCTCATGCTTTTGGCGATCTTGCCGGTGCTGTTCGCCTTCGACCCCAAACTTTCTAACGCCGTGCCCGCCTATAGCGAGGTGTCCGAAGAGGTCGTGGATGGGCTCACCCATTCGAGCCCTCTCCCGCTGCTTGTCGCCGCAATTGTATTTTCGATTTGGGGCGTGTTGGTCTATCTGCGTTGTTTGGACTATGTGTTGCGCCGCCGCCTTGTTGCCATCGCCACCATCTGTGCCCTGTGGATGATCGAGGTCATTCTCAAGTACAAGTCGTTCACGCCGTTCTATGCCACCTTGCTGTGGTACCTGTACTACGTGCCCATGACGCTCATTCCGCTGCTCTACCAGCTCTGCGGCCTGCGCCTTGCGGGCCTGGAGCAACGCCGCCTGGGTCGCCGCTACCGTGCTGCGCTGTGGATTGTGGCCATCCTGCTTATCGGATTTGTGCTCACCAACGATTTTCACCAGCAGGTCTTCCGCTTTGACCGTACAAGCGACACCTGGAGCAACGATTACACGTACGGCCGGGGTTATTTCGCCTTCCTCGTGTGGACGGCCTTTAACTTCGTGGCCTTTTTTATCCTGGTTGGTCGGTCCTCGTCCTTTCGCATCCAACGTTTCTCGGGCATGGCGGCGCTCGTGCTGCTGGGCGGCGCATTCTTTGGCATCTCATATGCTCTGCGCGTGCCCTGGGCATGGAGGCTCAACTTTTCGCTCGTCTATTGCATCCTGTGCGTGGTGGCGATGGAAATCTGTCTCGATTGCGGTGTCATTCCGTCGTACCACGATATCGCCGGCATCTTCGACACCTTGCCGCTTGACCTCAAAGTTCTAACGCGCGACCTGCAGGAGGTCTATGCCACGCCGGTGTCAAAGCCAATGCCGGTAGGCGTGCGCGAGGAGTTGCGGAACCAGGAGCACGCCCGCGCCCATGCCTTTACCGTGGCGTCCGATCCCGATGTGATGTATCGTGCTTTTCCGCTGCTGGGGGGATCGGCCCTGCTTGCCCAAGACGTATCGGAGCTCAACGAGCTCAATCGCGAACTGGCACATCGTCGCATGGAGCTGCAACGCCAAAACGAGCTGCTTGCCGCCGACTACGACCTTAAGACACATTTGGCAGATCAAGAGGCCGAGACCTTGCTAGTCCAAGACGTGGACCAGGCGCTTGCCCGCGCGCTCGAAGAGATGTACGACTTGTTGAGCTCGCTGCCGCCGTTGACTGACGAGGAATCTTCGCGCGAGCGTTACCGCATGCTGCAGCGCGCCAAGATGCTCGTTGCCTATTGCAAACGGAAGGGGTCGCTCACGTTGGCACGGCACGGGGAGAGCGGTTTTGACCGCGACCGCATTCAGCTCATTGCCAACGAGCTCGCAAGCGACCTGCGCACGATCGATGTCGATTGCGCCTCGATTATTGCCATACGGCGCCCGATGCACGCCAGTACGGTAAGCGCGCTGTACGACTGCGTGTATGACTTTGCGTTTTTTGCCTACGCCACCGATCATCCGGCACTTATGTATCACTTGGGCGACCATGACCGATGCAGCGTCGAGCTGCGCGCCACACTTTTTTCCAACGATGATGAAGATCTTTCGCAGACGCCCGCTGCGCAAGAGCTCGAAAGCGCTTTGCAAGGGCGCAACGTGGCATACCGCCTTGAGGGCGAGTCCGGTCAGCTGCGCATGATCGTCTTGATGCCGAGGGCGGGTGAGTGACGATGCAGATTTCGCTCATACTTCCCCAAATCGTTGCGCTCGATGTTGTCTTTGCCCTGGCTGCGTGTCTGCAGACGATCCACGTCCCGCTCATCGCATCGCGCCGCTCGTCCTATAACCGTAAGGTGATTTGCGCCTACGAGGCGAGTCTTGTGCTTCACCTGATGATTTCGGCGCTCATCTTGTTCACGTCGTCTGGCTCGTATCTGGTGGCGCCGCTTGACGTTTGCGCCAGGGCAATGGGCGGAGCGTTGTGGCTCAATGCCGCAATCTTTGCCTATGGCGTGGTACTTATGGTGCACTATCGTCGTCCCGTCATGCTGGTCGAGCTGTTGCTTGTTGTCGCCGTTACACCACCGGTGGTTTTTGCCATGGGCTCGGCGTGGACCGTTGTCCTTATCGCAGAGGGAGCGTTCTTCCTGTTCCGTTCCATCGCGGCGCTCTTGATGGACGTCCGTAACCGCCAAGAGGATATCACCATGTTCTCGACGATCGAGACCATCAACGTGATTCCCGTGGGCATCCTGTATCTAGACCCGAGGGGCCGTCCGCTGCTCATGAACCGCTGCATGCGCAAAAACCTCGTAGAGCTCCATATGCCCACCGACCTGGGCGACATGAGCAGCACATGGAACGACCTGCGCAAACTGAGCATGCAAATGCCCGAAAGCAGCGCTAATCGCGCCCATATCGACCTTGATCGCTTTGGTAGGGATCGCGCCGTGGTCGAGATCTCTCCTTCCGAGATTCGTCTGTTCGTGCGTGACTCCGTTACGGTCTCGAGCCGTCCGTTCGAGCGCGTCGTTGGCCTGGACGTGACGGAATACGCACACGCCTACGACCGTCTGGCGCAAGCCAACCACCTGCTTGAGCGTGCTGGCCAAGAGCTCCAGGCCCAGATCGAAGAAGCCAAAAAGGTTGCCGACAATGCGGCCTACCTACGTATGCGGGCCCGCGTTCACGATGTGATCGGCCAGCGCCTGTCCATTCTTCATCGCTATTTGGAGGAGGGACGTCTGGATGATGAGTCGCTCGAGCAGATTGACCCGTTGCTGCGCTCAATCGCCGCCGATTTGCGCAGTGGCGGTGCCAGCGAGCCTGCAGAGCAGCTGAGCGATATCGTCCACGCCTTTGGCTTGGTGAGTGTGCAGATCGATGTTGAGGGTGCGCTGCCTGAGGACGCGCGTGTCGCCGCCGCATTTTTGCAGATTATCCGCGAGGCCTCGACCAATGCCACCAGGCATGCGCAGGCGCATCGGGTCCACGTGCGCCTGTGG
The DNA here is from genome assembly GCF_050313455.1 of Collinsella sp. SGI.180. Lineage (NCBI taxonomy): Bacteria > Bacillati > Actinomycetota > Coriobacteriia > Coriobacteriales > Coriobacteriaceae > Collinsella > Collinsella sp. SGI.180. The sequence continues at coordinate 34,386 of NZ_JBNPLL010000017.1, read as the reverse complement.
CAGGAGGGGACGAATGCTAGCGCCGTCGCGCGCATGACGATTTCTAACGACGGGTCCCCGGCCTCCGTATCGTATCGCGAGGGAACGGGTATCCCAGGTATGAGGCATGTCGCGCAAGATTTGGGCGGCGGCCTGGAAGTCCACGCCGCCCAGCCCTTTACGCTTGCGGTGTCCATCCCGCTGAGCCCCAACGCCACGGTCCAAAGGAGAAGTTCATGATCCGCGTGTTAATTGTCGAAGATCAGGCCATTCTGCGCGAAAGCCTGGCGCGCTCCGTTGGCGACCAGCCCGATATGACCGTCGTCGCCGCGATCGCCGATGCCTCCGAGGCCTTGGGTGTCGCGCTCAAGGAGCGCCCGGACATGATACTGATGGACGTGTGCACCGAACACGATTCAAACGGCATCGTGGCGGCGGCGCGCATCAAGGAGCAGCTGCCCGAGTGCCGCGTCATCATCATGACAGGCATGCCCGAGATCACCTTTGTCGATCAGGCTCGCGAGGCGGGCGTCGATAGCTTTGTGTACAAGAACGTCGGTATCGACGAGCTGTTCGCCGTGATGCGCTCCACGCTGGCGGGCTATTGCACGTTTCCCAAGCCGCCCGAAAGCATTTTTTCGGGCACGGCGGCACTCGACGATGTCGAGCTGTCGATTTTGCGCCTTGCCTGCGAGGGCAAAAGCCGCCGCGAGATCGCGGCCGAGCTGTTTATGAGTGAGGGTACCATCAAGCGTCGCATCTCGGAGATTCTGAGCAAGACCGGCTACGACAACATCATGCGTCTTGCCGTGCGCGCGGTAACGGAGGGCAGCATCGTCCCCAACATGGAGCGCCCGTAATCGACGCGCTCGCCGTGTTCCGGCGCCGTAAAGATAGGCCGCCCGCCGTTTTGCATCAGAAAACGACGGTCGGCCTGCTTGTGCGGCTGTGCTGTCGGCATAAAAACGACGGGGCCGCAGAATCAACTCCTGCGGCCCCGCCTGGCAAGTGCGCGGATGTGTCCGCCAATCCGCGGCTGATGTTACGTGCCGCTACGCGATGGTTGCGGTATAGGAGGCGACGTCCTCGTAGGAATCGGTCAGATAGGCGTCGATGCCGATGGTCGTGTTGACCAGGTCGTCAAGGCTGTCAAGCTCGCCGCTCGAGAATGTGAATTCCTCGGTGGCGTTGGTGCCGGGCATCAGGTTAGCCGAGAACCAGGGTTCCTTCATGGTGCCGTTGACGTTGGTCTTGCCGGAGGGAGCGTAGAAGGTCAGGTCCTTGTCGCTCTTGTTGGTGATGTTGACGACAAAGCCGATGTCGCCCCATTCGTCCTTGAACTTCTCGGTGATGGTGATGGTGCACAGATCGTCATCGGCGACGGTGACGGCGGGGGAGATTTCGACGCTCTGGACGTCGTCGTCTTCGACGGCCTCATCGATCTCCTCTTCCTTCTCGGCCGCCTCGCGATCCTTTTTTACCGTACCGGACAGATCCTTGTCGGACTTCGTAAAGATAAGCTTGTCGCCTTCCACCTCGAGGACGAGCTTGCCGTCCTTGAGTTTCATGTCCTGCGAATCGCCGTCGGCGGTGATGGTTGCAGTGGTGGCGTCCTTGGCCTCCCATTTCAGGTCGGCGACCTCAAGGAACATGTCGAGGACGCCCGTGCCGTCTTCGTCGAGGATCAGGATACAGTTGAGGCCCCACTCCTTGAGCATATCCATGTACTCATTGGTGAGCTCTTCGCCCTCCAGGGTTCCACCCGAGAGTTCCCAGCTGCCGACGAAGTTGGCCTTGGGGTCCTTGCCGCCGCCGCTGCAGCCCGTCAGGGCAAAGGCGAGCGCCAGGACGCATGTCAGGAATGCGAGTACGGACTTTTTGAACGTTGTCTTCATGGTGTCCTCCTTTATCGAACGAAACCCATAGAAGCAAATGCGGGGGTGGCGGACCTCCCTGCCAATTACCAGGTAGAGGGGCTAGGGCCTGGGCGTTCCACAGTTGCTGCAGAACTTGCCGCCGTTTTCGCTGCCGCAGTTGGGGCAGAACCACTTGGTCGGTGCCGGGGCGGGGGCGGGACTGCCGCATTCGGGGCAGAACTTGCCGGTGTTGGTGGCACCGCAACTGCAGGTCCACGTGCCGGCCGCGGGGGCAGCGGCAGGAGCTGGTGCGGGGGCGGGTGCCGGAGCCGGCTGTGAGGCAGCCTGCTGCTGCGCCTGGCCGGCGGCGAACAGCTGGCTGGCGTTCATGCCGCCCATGCCGCCCGCCATGCCCATGCCCATAAAGCCGGCCATCGCGCCGTTGGGGTTGGCGGCTGCCGCGCGCATCGCATCGCTCTGGGCGCTGGCGATGTTGGCGGCTGCCATGGTGGGATCGCGCATGACTGCGGCCTTCTGCAGGTCCTTGATCATTTGCTCGTCTTCTTGCGAGGCGGCGATGGAGTTGACGCCAAAGCTCACGATCTCGACGCCGCGCAGGTCGCGCCAGTCGGCGGAGAGAACCTCGTTGAGCGCGCGGGCGAGCTCGGTGGTGTGGCCGGGGATAGCGCTGTAGCGGATGCCCATCTCCGAGATCTTGGCAAAGGCGGGTTGCAGAGCGGTGAGCAGCTCGGACTTAAGCTGGCTGTCGATCTTATCGCGCGTGTAGCTATCGGTCACGTTGCCGCACACGTTGGTGTAGAACAGCAGCGGGTTGGTGATGCGGTACGAATACTCGCCGTTGCAGCGAACGGAGATGTCGACATCCAGGCCAATGTTGTTATCGACCACGCGGAAGGGCACAGGCGAGGCGGTGCCGTACTTGTTGCCGATGATCTCCTTGGTGTTGATGAAGTAGACGCGCTGGTCCTTGCCCGCGTCGCCGCCAAAGGTAAAACGGCTGCCGATATTGGCGAACGTCTCCTTGATGGAGTCGCCCAGGTTGCCGCTAAAGACGCTCGGCTCGCTGCCGGTGTCAAAGACAAACTCGCCGGGCTCCAGCGCGACCTCGATGATCTTGCCGTTTTGCACCACGAGCATGCCCTGGCCGTCGTTGACGGCGATGACGGAGCCGTTGGAGATGACGTTGTCCTCGCCGCGCGTGTTGGAGCTGCGGCCGCCGGTGCGCTTGCTGCCCTTGCAGGCCAAGACGTCAGCGGGCATCGATTCGCAATAGATATATTCCTTCCACTGGTCGGCCATGACGCCGCCGGCAGCACCCAATCCAGCTTTCAAGAGTCCCATGGTGATCTTCCTTTCTCGTCAAAGGCCGGGTGGTATTGGCCAGAATGGCTAATCGTCCTTGTTGTCCTTCATGACAACGGTGGTCTCGGTGTGGCTGAAGGTGTCGTGCTTCTCGGTCAAGTCGAGCTCGCCGCAGTAGCAATCGGCGTGGGTGGCCTCGTTGGCCGTCTTGAGCTGGCCTACCAGCAGCACGTCTCCGATGATTACGATGATCAGCGGTGCGACGATGTTGATGAGGATGCCCTCGATATCAAAGGTGAGGTAGTCCGGATTGAAGGCGTTCTCGCCCATAAAGAGAATCTGGGAGAGGACAAACCCGATCACAAAGAACAGCACCGAGGCGATGGCGAGCTTGGGCTTGGAGCAGGGAAGCTCGCCGACCATGCGGCCGGTTTGGCCGTTCATGGCAAACAGGTAGCTCTTGCCGTTCCACGAGGTGGAAAGCATCCACACGGGGAACAGAGCGTAGTTGCTGTCTTCCCAGGTGTAGTCGAGCTGCTTGCTTTCGACCGTGGCATCGTCATATTCGTCGACGACGGTCTCGCGCAGGGCCGAAATCGTACTTTCTTCCATACGACGCTCGGCGCGCGCCTTGCAGGTCTCGCAATCCTCATCGTAGCGGTTGGCGATGTAGCCGGGCATATACGCGACCGAGAACGGGCGCAGCGCGTCGTAGTCAAACGGCTCGATGGCGTCCATATGGCCGTCGGGCATCTTGGACGATCCGTCGACGGGCACGCGCTCAAACGAGATTTTGCCCTTACGGTAGGCGTCGTAGTGGTCGGTGGTCGTGACGGTGCGGTCGGATTCCTCGGTCACGGTCTCGTTGGTCGCATCAAAGTGCACTTCGCCGTCCACGCGGGCGCCGTAGAGCCAAAACGGCACGTAAACGCCTTGGACCTCGTCGATGTGGTTGCCGGTGACAAAGCTCTTGGGCAGCAGGATTTTGCCCTTGTAGTGCTCTTTGAGTGCTGCCATAACATCATCGCGCCCGAGCTTAAACGGAATCACCAGGTCGGGTGAGAAGTCGCCCGAGAGCTGGCCGGGCGCCACGGCGGAGTTGCCGCAGTATGGGCAGGTGGTAACGGCGACGGTGCCGTCCGAGACCAGCTCGGCGCCGCACGACGAGCAGATGTAGCCGGCGTTTTGGGCCAGATCCTGCACGGCATCGTCGACAGCAGGTTTGCGAGCCGCGGCTGCGGCATCGGCTTTGGCATCTGCCTTGTCCTGGCGCTCGCGATAGAGGGCCTCGACTTCTTCGACTTCAAAACGCGAATCGCAGTAGTCGCAGACAAGCTTTTGTTCGGCACTGGCAAAGTGAAGGGGGCCGCCACACGCGGGGCACTGATAGTTGACACTCTCGAAGGCCATGATCGGTCCTTTCCGTGCCGGAGGCTATGCGCCGATGGCGCCGCCGCAGTATTCGCAGCGTCCACTGGCATCGGGAATGGTGGTTGCACCGCAGAAGGGGCAGGTGACCGCGGTCTTGGGGGCCTTGGCGGCCACGACGCTGTCGCGCGTTTCCTGACGAAGCTGCACCAGTGCATCGCGGACCTCGGTTGCCTGGCGCTTGGCCTCGCGGTACTCGATGGACCCGCGCTGATCGATGGTGGAGTCGTTCACGCGCAGGTTGATCTCGGTAAAGTACGGCGTGTTGACGTGAATGGTCAGGTTAAAGTCGTAATCAAGGTCGTAGCGCGGCGGGTTGTAGCTCTTGCGCTCGCCGTCCTTGGTCTCGCGATAGATCTCGGTGCGATGCTCGTCGATATCCATATCGCAGCCGAGTACCTGTGAGAACTCGATGATGTCGGGATTGGCGTCGCGCCAGCGGCTCTGCGAAGTGATGATCAGCAGGCCCGCGTCCTCATCGAGCATGATGTTGGTGCGCCCGGCAGAGAGCGTGCGCGTGGGGTTGAACGAGGCCAGGCGCTCGGCGTTGGCCTCGCGGTAGGCGAGTTGCTCGCGGATATCGTCCGCGGTGCTGGAGCGCCAACCACTAAAGAAGGGGGAGAGCTTGCCTGCGCACTCTTTGCACAGGTAGCCTTCGTTGATTTTGGTCTTTCCCAAAAGCCCCAGTTCGGTACCGCAAATCGCGCACTCTTTTTTCTCGAACATCTTGTCAAAGAAGCCCATGGCTGCCTCCCATCAACAGGTAGCGTGTGTCACTTTTGATGATGGGTGAGCGCGCGATCTTTCACGATACCCAGACGGCTCAAGGAGTCTCCACAACTGGGACACATGGCCCATTTTCGGCCACTCATTGGGGACGTACTTAAATGAGTAGCAGTTGGGGATGCTCCATGCCGAATGTGGGCGCCGTCCCTGCTATGCCACGGTCACGGCAACCTGGGCGTAGCGGCTGCAGGGGCGCTCGGCGCGCGCCTGCACGGTAAGGGTGAGCACGAAGCGGTCGCCGGGCTGCGCGTCGGCGGGCACGATAAAAGCGGTGCTCACCGTGCATTCCTGCCACAGCGAAAGATCCTGCGTGCCTGCATAGCTCGACGGGTCCACGGCGACATCCCAATGTGCATCAAAGCCCTTGTCGTCGGGGTCGACGACGGTCGCTGCAAGGGTGACGCGCTCGCCGGCTGTAGCGCTGCGGTCGGCCGTGACCTCGACAACATATGCCGGATGCGAGCAGGCTGCCGGATCATGGGCGCACCATTGCGCGCGGGCGGCAAAGTCTTCCTGATAGGCGCGCAGGTAGGGATTGGGGTTGCCGTCTACGGGCGTGCCGATGGCGGCAAAACCGGCGGGTGCGTCCGTATCGGGATGTCCATCAAGAAACATGCGGCCGAGCAGTGTGTCGAAGCCGCGGTCGTCGATACCGCGCAGGCCAAACGGCAGCAGCGGAATATAGGTCATGCTGTCGCCTTCGGCCATAAAGTCGCCGCGCTCAAACTGCATCGCGGGCATGCCTTCTAGACCCCAATCCAGACGGGCATGCTTGCCAAACTGAAAGCGCTCGGGCTCATTTTCGTAGACCTTGCCGTCGCCATAGAGCATGTAGCGTGCCATGAGGGGGCCGTTGCCCTGCGTGAGATTCTGCTCAGGCCAAGGTGCCTTAAACAGCGGCAGCGTATCGGGTTGAGCCATCTTGGCATCGACATAGCCGCCATACATATAGGGCACACACCAAAAGATGAGCTCGGGAAAGAGCTCGCGTCCATGGTCGAGCCATGAGTTGTCCTGCCCCACGCCATCGGCAACGCCCATCACGCGCACCTTCTGATAGACCCGCTGCTGCACGGCAGGCCATTCGGGCGTGGCGCGATAACGCTCGGCAATACTCATGAGGGCGCGAACGATGGTGTTCATGCCACCCCAGCTGAGCAACCATAACGTACGCGGATCATCATCCAAGATTGCCTGCGCAATTACGCGAGATCCCTCAGTTTCCTCAGTCACATCACCCTCAAAGGCAACATTTCCCACAAAGGTGCGCTCGATCATCTGGGCGGGCGTGGGAAACGGCGGCTCACCGGCAGCGCCCGCATTCGCCTGCAACTGCGGCCAAGCCTGGGCGTATTCATTACTCCAGAGACTCTCAATCCAATGATCGGGAAACGGACGATACTCACGAAGCTCGCCGGCCAGCGGATCGGGTTCATGAGGCACAACATCCCACTCATAAGAGCGACGCCCTTTGGTCCGCCAATGCGAATTCACCTCGCCCAGCGTATGAACCCCATCCCCAAGAAAGTGATACTGCGAAGCCGTATACACCACAGCCTGAACATCAAGCACATTAAGATACAGAGCCAAATGAACGAGCGAGTTCATATCGTCGACTTCCATATCGGTAGTAACAATCACCCGAGTTAACTCTTGGGACATAGGAGCAGCTCCAATCAAAATCAATTCAGCCAGTTACGCGCAAGGCAAGACGGGACCCGGTCCCCGCGCCGGGACGGATTACCGTTTGACCCTGGCCGACCACTCCCAGCAGCCCACCGGCTCGCCGTCGATGAGTACGCTGCCCCCGTCGAAGTCTTGATAACACAGGTCGTTGAATTGGTGGATCCACACGCCGTGGTTGAACGTCTTCTTGGGCGAGCCGTCGGCCTCGCGATAGCGACCGGTCAGGTCCTCGACATGGCTAAAGTAGGTAAGGTGCACGTTGGCTCCGGCGTCACGCAGGCGTGCCGTGAGCGGCAGCACGGTCTGCTGCGGCGACACGAGCTCGTCGCCCTTGGAGTGCGTAAACCACAGCGGCGTCTTGGCGAGCGCGGCTACGTCCTCGTCCGTGGCGTTGTACCACGGGGCACAGCAGGGAAGGCCGGCGGCGAAGAAATCGGGGTAGTCGGCGCACAGGCGCAGCGTCATAAAGCCGCCGTTGGAAAGGCCAGCGACCACGATGCGGTCGGTGTCGATGCGGTCGGCATGCTCGGCGACAAACTCGTCGATGAGCGCCTTAATGACGGGGGAGTAGATGCTCTGGTTGGAGTGGCCGAGCTGCTCAGTGCCGTTGTCCATCCAAAACGTGGGCGACTGCGGCACGAGAACCCAGGCAAAGCCGCCAAAGTAGCGTTGGATCTGCGCCTGGCTGATGGCCGTCACGCGGTTGCCGATATAAGCGCGCGTGGCGCCCTCGCCTTGCGTAGCGCCCTTGCCCTCGCCAGCGCCGTGCAGGTACACCACGAGCGGGGCCTTCTGGGGCACGACTATCGTTTCGGGCGCGAAGGGGTTGAAGCAGGCGGAGTCCTCGGCCTTAAAGCTGGGCTCAAAGAAGCCGTACTCGAGCGCGATGCCGTTGACGGCGGTCTTTTGCGTGGCATTGCTCCAGCCCTTGAGCGCGGGACAGATGTCGCCGCGGCAGGTGTCAAAGACCAGGCCGCAGGTTGGATCGTCACCGTCATTGCCGGGAAGGGCCGCGAGCTGCGTGATGCGCAGCTGGTCGTCGAGCAAGCGCGAGCCCATCACGCTGCCCTCGATCTTCTTGGTCAGGCGCTGCTCGGCGATCTCGAGCGCCACATGGGTGCCAAAGGCGAGCTTGCGTCCGCACTCATCGCACGGATAGGCGGCGAGGACGTCGACATAGCCTACGGAAGGTGCGGCGTGGTCGGCGCCGCGCTCTTTGCGCATCAGGATCTCGCCCGTGCGTTCATGGCGCTCTACATATATATGGAAGGTGCGCGCATTGATATCGTTGGCGCGAACGGTGCACGGCAGGTCGAGCACGACTTTGCTGATCCAGGGGCCAAAGTCTCCCAGCGTGGTGACGGTTGCGTAGGTGCACGATTTGAGTTCCATGAGCTGCCTCCTCTGCGCCGCGAGTGGTAAACATCAGCGGCAATACAACTTAAACATGTTTAGTTTAATGCAGAGCTACAGAACAGGCAGATGAACTCGGTAAACGGTCAAAATGAACACTCAACAAATTACTAAACATTCGTTTATCACCATTTAGCAGGGCTTTTGTTGATGGGTCAACAAAGAATAGAGGTGTTTACCAAATTAAAAGACCACGTAAATAGGCATTTAGCAGCAGAGCGTCAAATAGACAATCCCTTACCGTTCAAGTACGTTCACCCCCGATTTCCTACCGTTCACCGGACTACAGACGGCAAAATTGCCACAAATTAGACGTTCCGTGTAAACTAAAGCCCGTAAACGTTCAGTAAACACATTGTTTACGACAGCGTATCCAAGGGTTCGGTGGCCGTAAGGGGTTATAGTCGCCGAGCCAAAGGCGTGCCTACGCCCAAACGAGTAGGCACACGATGATATGGGGAGGGGTCCCATGGCAGTAGATAACAAGCAGATTGCCACCGATGTCCTCGAGCTCGTGGGCGGTGCGGAGAATGTTTCCGTCGCCACCAACTGCATGACGCGTCTGCGTCTGACGCTCAAGGACAACAACAAGGCCGACGTGGAGAAGATCAAGAAGGTCAAGGGTGTTCTGGGTTGCCAGTTCGCCGGCAGCCAGCTCCAGGTCATCATCGGCCAGAACGTGCCCAAGGTGCTCGCCGAGTTCGTTGCCATGTCCGGCGTCAAGCAGGGTGCCGCGGTCGACGAGAACCTCGATGCTCCCAAGGAGAAGTTCGAGCTCAAGAACCTGCCGAACATCATCCTCGACTATCTGTCGGGCTCCATGACCCAGCTGATCCCGCTGCTCATGGCCGGCGGTCTGTTCCGCACCATCGCTGCGGTCCTCGGTCCCACCATGCTCGGCGTTCTCTCTGACACCGATCCGACCTACACGTTCCTCTACACCACCCTGTACGAGGCCACGTTCACCTTTATCCCCATCTACCTGGGCTATGCCGCCGCTAAGAAGCTCGGCGCCTCCCCGGTTCTGGGCATGCTCCTCGGCGGCGCCCTCATGGCCCCGTCCGTCGTGAGTGTCGCGACCCAGGATGGCGGCGGAATCATCTCCGTCTACGGCATTCAGATCGCCGCTGCCAACTATCAGCAGTCCGTCCTGCCGATTATCCTTTCGGTGCCTGTCCTCTACTTCGTCGAGAAGTTCTTTAAGAAGGTCATGCCCGACGTGCTCTCCACGGTCTTCACGCCGTTCTGCACCATGATCGTTACCATCCCCATCGCCTTCATCGTCCTCGCCCCGCTCGGCAACGAGATCGGCAGCCTCATCGCTAACGCCCTCTTCGGTCTCGCTGACATGGGTGGCATCGGTATCCTGCTCGTCATGGCCGTCCTCGGCGCCTTCTGGCAGCTCTTCGTGGTCTGCGGTATGCACATGCCCGTCATCCTGCTCGCTCAGGTTCAGATCATCGCTGCCGGCTACGATCCCTTCGTCTTCGTTTCCACCAACTGCGCTATGGCCGCTGTCTGGGGCTGCGCCTTCGGTGCCTTCCTCAAGATGAAGAACCCCGACGAGAAGGGTCTTGCCCTGGGCTACGTCATCTCCGCCATCGCCGGCGGCGTCACCGAGCCCGCACTCTTCGGTATCCTCATGCGCTTCCGTCGCACCATGTTCGGTATGTTCATCGGCGGTGCCATCGGCGCTGTGTTCTCCGGCCTCATGGGCGTTACCTATTACCTCGCTGGCGGTGCCTCCAACTTCCTGGTCTTCACCAACTACCTGCAGGGTGGCCAGATGAACACCGTCTGGGCTATCGTCGGTATGGCAATCTCCTTTGTCATCGCCGCTGCCGTCGTCTTCGTCGCCGGCTTCTCCAAGGAGGAGCTCGCCGAGATGGAGGCCTAAGGCCAAGCCATTCGGTCGCATACGACCTTACCTACACGACAGGGCCCCGTCAGGCGCAAGCCCGGCGGGGCCCTTCTTGCAAGGTAGACTGGAGTGGGCAAGTGGTGTCCGCCCGCAGGGGTTTGTTAAACGGCGGGGGCTTTCGCATCAGGGGTTACCGCGAAAGCTTCTGCCGGTTCGCAATTCCTTTATCGAGCGAAAGGACATGCAGATGAGTTTGGGAAAACTGACCGTCAACGGTCGTCAGGACGGTTTTTTGTGCGAGGGCAAGCCGTTCTTTTGGTTTGCCGATACGTGCTGGAGTGCGTTTACCAGCATCCCCGAGGCCGACTGGGACTACTATCTGACCCGCCGCGCCGAGCAGGGCATGAACGTGCTGCAGATTAACACGCTGCCGCAGTGGGATCGCTGCTGCCCCGATCTGGGCATTTGGCCCTATGCCAGCGAGGATGGCGTGCGCTTTGATTGGTCTCAACCCAACCAGGCGTATTGGGATCGCGCCGCCGCCATGTGCCGCGCTGCCGTCGAGCACGGCATTCGTCCGGCGCTCGTGCTCATGTGGTGCAACTACGTGCCCGGTACCTGGGGCGCTAAGATCGCCGAGCGTTGCGGTGCCGAGGTTATGCCGCGCGAGGAGGTCCGTGCCCACGTTGCCCGCGTCGTCGAGAACCTGGGCGAGTTCGACCCCGTCTACGTGGTGACGGGCGATACCGACTTTACCAGCGACGAGGCGATCGCCTACTACGAGGATGCTCTCGACGAAGTCGTCAAACGCGCGCCCGAGGCGTTGCGCACTATGCATATCAACCGCGGCAACCGCACCATTCCGGCACAGTACCTGGACCGTCTGGACTTTTACATGTTCCAGCCCGGCCACAACTACGAGGGCCAGCCCGAGGCCTGGCACTTGCCGCAGGACTTTATCGCCAACTACCCCAAAAAGCCGATGGTCAACTCCGAGCCCTGTTACGAGCAGATGGGCGCGTCACGCAACGTGTACTGGCGCTTCACCGCGCAGGACTGCCGCGCGAGCGTGTGGTCGTCGATCCTTGCCGGTGCGAGCGCGGGTGTGACCTATGGCGCGCACGGCGTTTGGAACTGGCAGACCAGCAAGAGCCAGGGCTCGGTGCTGGGCGAGGGCTTCGACATGCCGTTCCGCTGGCAGGAGTGCCTGCAGTTTGCGGGCGTTTGGGACTTTGGCGCGATCGAGCATGTGCTTGCCGGTCTGGGCGCTACGGCTGGCGACGACGCACTTGCCGTGGTTCCGGCGCAGGAGCTGCTCGATGACGCGCGCGAGGCCATTCGTGTGGCGCGCGTTGGCGATCACGTCGTCACGTACCTGCCGCGCACTACGGCGCTCAAGTTTAAGCTCGACGGCGCGTGCGGCTGGACGGCGACGGTCCTTGACATGGAGGACAAGCGCATCGCCAAGCTGCCCGTTCGCGACAACGGTGACGGTACCGTGCGCGTGGCTCAGCATCCCTTTGAGCACGACGCACTGGTGATCTTGGCTCCCGGGCGCTAACGGCTCTTCTCCAACATTTACAATCCAGTCCCTTTCATGAGGTTGCGACGGAATGGTTCGTGCATGACAGCTTTAAGCTGCCAAGGGAGCCATTCCGTCGCACTCATTGGGGACGTACTTAAATGAGTGGTAGTTGGAGACGCTCCTAGCCGAGCTAGAGGTCTCGCGTGTCCCTTCTGGTCCATGCGGCTCAAAATCGCGGCGTGATGTGGACGGTGGGCTCGAAATGAGCGGCATTTCGAGCCTGGCTTCGATATTGAGACTGGTTCTGCATTAAAATAGATTTCCAGACAATTGAGCGGCTGGGGGTTAACCATGAGAGGCACGGGAGACACAACCGCATGTCTGCGTCGGGGCATTCAGGAGATTATATGCCTGGCTCTGTTCTTCTTCACGTTTTTGGCGTGCGAGTATCTCTTTGATGTGCGCATGGCCGAGTTCGTGTCTCCGAACGAGGTCGTTATTTATGAGAGCCTTGTCCTCGGCGCGAGTGTGATTGGCTTTCTTGTACGTCCCGTTCTGTACTATCGCCGTCCCCATGCCATCGATGCAACGAGTGACGTTACGGGTGTTTTGCTGGTGGCGGCATTCCTGCTGTTGATTATGGCGGTTCGGACTGAGGTGGTAATCGCCGGCGGTTTGGTGGCGTGCTGCGCGCTGGGCTACTGCGGATCGACTGCCCATGCAAACTTTGCGCGGCGCTTTGCGCGGACGCCCTGCTTGGCGCGCGCCGCCGCACTTTCTTACGCCATGGGCGTTCTGGTGCAGGTTCTCAACCACATGGTGATGCCTGCCGGCATTCCTCAGCAGGCTGTTCTGGTTGTTTGTGCGATCGCGCAGGTGGCGTTACTTCATGGGGTCCGACGCGCCAAGCTGCGCGACGAGTCCGATCCAAACTTTGAACCCAGTGCTGCCGGGCTTTCGGTAGATGCTTTGGAATATGGCGCCAAGTGGCATGACGATCCCGAGGCAAAGGCGGCATTCCGCCGCGCCGTAGTTCGCCTGACCGTGGCGACGGCGTATCTTTCCGGCGTATTCGCCGCTCTTAACGCGGGCCTCACGACCTTGCATGCTACCGGAGCCGTTGATTTGGGCGATTGGCCGCGCCTGCTGCTTGTTGCGAGCTCGTTGGCTGCCGGCGCCCTATTTGACCTGCATGGCCGTTCGTATATGAATATCGGCATGACATGTGTCGCCATGCTGTCCACGCTTTCGTTCTTTGTGCTCATCATCGATGGCAATGGCGGTAACGAGCTTGCTGCCACGATCATCTTTTATCTGGGCTCGGGCTTCTTTGTGGTGTTCTTTACCACAAAATTCGCCGCTATCTCGCTCTATGCGCGCTGGTCATATTTTTGGCCGTGCATGGGTCGCGTCGTCAATAACGTGTGCTCGATGCTCGTGACGGCGCCGGCGGTGGCGATTATCTCGAGTCAAAACGTGCTGGCTGCAGTCGGCGCGGCACTCGTGATGTTTGTGGGTATTGCGATTACGCTGCTGGGACAGTTGGGGCAACGAACCGATGATGCCGTGATGCAGGACGGGCTGGCGCTTGCTGCCGACAATCTTGGTGGAGATCTTGCGCCCGCATGTTCCGACCCCGCGCTCGTGGAGGCAGCGGAGCTCACGCCTGATGAGCGCCTCGACGCCTTCGTCGCCACCTTTGGGCTTACAGAGCGCGAGCGCGATATTCTTGAGGCCCTGGTCGTTTCGGACCAGAGCGTTCAGGACATTGCCGCAACGCTTTTCCTTTCGCGCTCCACGCTCTATCGTCACATTTCCTCGATCAACAAAAAGACCGGTACCGCCTCGCGTGTGGCCCTGATCAACTTCTTCTGGTCCTGGGCACCCAAGGACTAGCGTATGAGGCGCCGCCCAGTTCCTTACTCTAACGGGGGGATGTGGCTCCAAAGCGCACCCGCATCGACGCTTCGCCTGCGCTAAACTGGAGGGCACGTACGCGATTACGAGAGGAGCCCGCATGGAGGCTTACAAGCAAGAGTTCATCAAGTTTATGGTTGAGTCCGACGTTCTTAAGTTCGGCAGCTTTACGCTCAAGAGCGGCCGTCAGTCCCCGTTTTTTATGAACGCCGGCGCTTACGTGACAGGCTATCAGCTCAAGAAGCTGGGCGAGTATTACGCCCAGGCCATCCACGATAACTTTGGCGACGACTTTGATGTGCTGTTTGGACCGGCCTACAAGGGTATTCCGCTGGCCGTCGTGACCGCAATTGCCTACCACGAGCTGTACGGCAAGGAGGTCAAGTACTGCTGCGACCGCAAGGAGGCCAAGGATCACGGTGCCGATAAGGGCAACCTGCTGGGTTATGAGCCCCAGGACGGCGACCGTGTGGTCATGGTCGAGGACGTTACCACCAGCGGCAAGTCCATCGACGAGACCTATCCCAAGGTTAAGGCTGCCGCCGACGTCGAAATCAAGGGCCTGATCGTGTCTCTCAACCGCATGGAGGTCGGCAAGGGTGGCGTGACCACCGCTCAGAAGGAGATCGAGGCAAAGTACGGTTTCCCCGTCGCGAGCATCGTCTCCATGGCCGAGGTCGTCGAGACCCTCTACAACCACGAGATCGATGGCAAGGTCGTCATCGATGACGAACTTAAGACCGCCATCGACGCCTACTACGAGCAGTACGGAGCTCGGGAGTAGGTAGTTACGTGGGTTTACCAACCCTATCGGTTCCGCCGTTCTGCCGAACGGCGGACCCACCGACGCTGCGCGCTGCCCAGAGCGACAATTTGTCATTCAAAAGGCGAGGCATGACCAGAAGGTCAATGCCTCGCCTTTTTCATGCCAACTTGTTCGCCCTGGACGTCGCTCGCTGTCCGTCCTCTACTTGCGGCGCTGTCTTGCTCCGGATGCGGCCCGCTCGCTGCCGTTGCCAGAGTAGTCATTGGGGACGTTCTTAAACGACTACTTAAGCCCGGGCAGGCGAGTATAGGGGAACGAACGCTCCAGGAATTCGGAGCAGCGGGCGTAGTCTTTGGCGAAGTAGCTGCTGTAGAGCGAATCGAGCACGTATTGCACGGCGATGTGGCTGGCGAACTGCGTGATGCGATGCGTCATGCTCTCGTGGTCACTCACCGTAAGGTAGGCGGCAAAGCCGGGGTGAATGCGAGCGCAATAAGGCGTGCCGATGACGATGACCGGGACATGCCGACTGCTGAGGATCGGCAAGATGTCCTTGAGGTTGGGGGCAAGGCCGCTGTAGGAGATGACGATTGCCGCATGGTCGGGATCCGAGGCGAGCGCCGTTCGCACCTGGGCCTCGACACCGTTGTGGCACGTCGCGCTTTTACCGGCGGAGAGCAGGCGGTCGCGGAACATTCCCGCTGGATAGAGGTTGTGCGAGCCCGTGTAGATGTCGACCTGTCGGGCGTTCGCGATGAGCTTGGCGGCGTGGTCGAGCTGCGTGGGGTCGAGCAGCTCCTGCGTTTCGGCCAGCGTGGTCTGGTAAAGCCCCTCCATGCGCTCCATAACCTGCGCAGGGCTGGACGTAGCATCAAAGGGAAAGTTGATGTCCACGTCGCGGCGGTTTCCCGCCTCGGTTGCCAAGCGAATAAGCTCGACCTTGAGATCCTTAAAGCCCTCGAGGCCGAGCTTTTTGCAAAAACGATGCACGCTCGCGACCGAAACGTTGGTGCGCGCGGCAAATTCCTTAATAGAAAGCCCGCGGATGTCCTGACCGATGGCAAGGGCTGCAATGCCGAGCTGTTGCTCGGTGGGGGTGAGACCCTGCGCCTCGGTGATCTTGCGTTTGATATCCATACGAACTCCCACACTCGCCAAACCTGCCAAAAAGGGACAGGTTTATTTTGGCAGGTTTTGCCCGCAAAGGGTAACGGGGCCGAGGATGCCGCTGGGGGCGACGGGCTCGGTGAGGGCGAAAATGTCGGGGATCGCATGGTCGAGCGTGTTGATGACGTCGATCGTGAGCTCATGCGCACCGGCGGAAAGTGCGCCGGCGGCAAAACGATAGGGCGGGCAGATGCGTGTGCCGAGCGGGCGTCCATCGAGCGTGAGCGTCGCGGTTTCGTAGACGTCTCCCAGGTCGATTGTGGCGTCGACGCAATCGTTGGCCAGCTCAAACGACGCATGATATCGGTAGGTACCGCAGGTGCCGGTGAACAGATCGGCTGTAAGGTCGCACAGGTGCTTGAGCTTTTGTGATTCACCAAAGGCACCATTGCTGCCGGCAGGAGAGAGGGCGACGGTCCATGGGCCTTCGATGCGCAGGCCGAGCGACGTGTCAGCGTCGATTGCGCCGTCTCCAGGCGCATTCTCGCTGCTCGTTTCCAAAACAACGATGCAGCTCTCGAAGGGTGCGAGCTCCAACGCACCGTCAAACGCAACGGGCCCGGCGCCGTTTAGCAGGTCGAGCCGCGTGCCGCAAAGGCGCTCGCCTGTCGCAAGTGCAACCGTGCAGTCGATGCGCTCGCGTGGGTGTTCGTTGACGAGCATAACGTAGGTCTCGCCCACCCGCTCGTAGCGAAGTGCGCGTAGCCAAGGCTGCGGTGTGTCAGGCACAACGGTCTGTAGTCCCGCGCTTGCAAGCGCGCGGGCGACATCGGCGAGCGGCGTTGCGACGAGCCCTCCCAGCTCGACCGCGCCATCGGTATCGTAGAATGTGCCGGGCACCTCGTCGACGGCAAGCACCATAACGCCTGCATCCGCCATGCGTCTCATTGCCTCCGCCGTCGCAGCGCCAATAAATGAAGCTCCTGGCATAACAAACGCCTGGTAACGACAATCGTTTACGGTAAGTAATCCGTCGGCAATCGAAACCTCGTAACGGTTCTCATCCTCAAAAGCCTCGGCGGGCACAAAATCAAAGTCGATCTGCGCGCGCGTGAGCTCTGCCGCCACGCGCTCGATAGGCATGGCGTTGCCGGCCCATTCGGCATCGGCATGGTACAGGATGGCAACGGGGCGCATGGCATAGCCTCCTGAAAGCAGCGTTGCCGTACGGTTCATATAGCTCATGAGCTGGCCAAAGTGCGGCCATTGCGGATTGTTGCCGTGTGCGTAAAAGTGCGGCGGGCAGTCCCAATCGGGGAAGGGCGCCATGCTAAACGCGTGCGGTGTAAACCAGTTAATACCGCGGACGAGCATGTGGTCGGCGATCCATTTCATCTCGCGCAAGCCCTCGTGCCAGCCGAAGGCGCCAAAGACCTCGGCCATGCAGCGCCCCTGCTTTTTGGGGTCGAGGCGTGCGGCCGAAGAGCCCAACTTGGCGAGCGCGTAGGTAAAGAACTCCATGTTCCACGCGCCGTGGAAGTAGCTGTAACGTCCGTGGTCGACGCTGGGGGCAAGCTGGTTGATGACAACGTCGATGCCCGCCATATCCTGCCCGGCGACCGCGCGGAAGTAGTGTCCGGCTCCCTGGCCCAGGCGCGTGTGGCAACTCTTGTCCTCAATCACATGTCCGATGTGCATGACGCCGCGCTTGCGGCACCAGTCACCAATCTGCTCGTCAAAGCACGCGCGGTAGAGTTGCGTGGCGATGTCCATGTAAGTGTGGCGGACCCGAGCGCCGGCGGGGTCGCGCGTCCAAAGGCCGCGGAGCTCGGCAAGCCAGCTCGCGCTCAACTCCTCGTGCAAGCGGCGGGCAAGTTCATCCGACCAGGGCAGTGCCATATCGCCGCGTCCAATAAAGCTGCTGGTGGAAGCGTCTTCGAGGGTCGCACCCTTCTCGTTCATAAAGCCCGGTTCATCGGTAAAGAAGCCCAGAATGGTCTTGCCGAACTCGTCGCCCAGATGCTCAAACGTGGGTTCGTAGACGGCGTTGATGAGCATACGGCACGAATCGGCGTCGACCATGTTGATGTACTCATCGCGAAAGCCGGTCTTTTGGCTGGTGACGTAGAGCTCGAGGGTGGTGATGCCGGCAGGAGCGTCAAAGCGCAGGCGGACGGGAGTGCCATCCTCGGTCTGTTCAACGGCGAGCTCAAGGTCGAGCGGTGCACCGGCGGCGTCGAAAGTCGCCGTGCCCACAAAGCGCTCCGTGGGATCCATAAGATTGCCGAGCTTAATGGTCGTGGACGGCTGGGGACCGACGACCGTTACCGTGTGATGCTTAAGCACGGTCTTTTTGAGCGCGGGGTCTACATCCTCGCCTGCAAGCGCGCCGTTGGCGTAGCCCGTGGGAAAGTGGGCATCATCGAGCAGCCAGATCTTCAAGTCCAGGCGCTTGCACTCGCCAATGATAAAACGCAGGTCGGACCACCAGCCGTCGCGACAAAACTCGGGATGCGTGCGCGATTCGAGGCAGACCTCGTGGATGTCCGCCCCGGCAATCTGCTCTAAGTATTCGGTAATCGTCTCGCGCGCCTCGCCCTTGAGCCACAAGAACGGAAGCACATGGTTGTCGTATGCCGCCATATCCACTCCTCTAAAACAAACCTTTTAAATCGATTGAAGTCAGAGTACGTCGCGCGCACACTCCTGCTAATATCAAAACCACGGCAGAATATGACCAAATCAATGATGGTGGCGATATGGATATCGCACGTTTGGACAATCTTTTGCTCAAGCTGACCGACAGCGAGCACGCTTACTGCGCAGGCACCCGCTATGACTGGAACGATGCGTTCAGCTCGGGTCATCAGCAGAATATCGGTGAAAAACATATCCATGAAATCGGTGACCCGACGCGAGCCCTGCACCAAGAAGGCATGCCTGAGGGCCTGTCAATCGTGCGCAACTCGCGCTTTAACCCCGTGCCGGAGCATGTGCACAATTATGTCGAAATCAGCTATGTCTATCGCGGGCATGCGCCGCAGGTCGTCAACGGCGCACGGCTCACGCTTGCCCAAAACGAGGTGCTCTTGCTCGACGCGGCCTGTCCGCATGCCGTAGGCGAGCTCGGCGAGCATGACATTATGCTGAGCATCGTCATCTCGCGGGTGATGTTGCACCGCAGCCTAGAGCAGAGCCTGTCGCCGTCAAGCGCCGTCTCGCAGTTCCTTATTAATGCCCTCAATGACGAAACCGACCACCGCGGTCATGTGCATTTCCGCACGGGCAACAGCCGCCGCGTGCGCCGATATATGCAGGAGATGCTGTGCGAACTTCTGGAGCCGACGGCGGCGAGTCCCCAGATCGTGTCGAGGCTGTTTGAGTTGCTGCTGGTCGAACTTATGCAAAGCTATGAGACATCGCTGCTGCAGGCGGACATGCCCACGCTGCCTTCGGCGCAGGTCGCGGCCGCCGTGAGCTACATCGAGCGCCATGCCTGCGATTGTACGCTCGATGACGTAGCTCGCCACCTGCATCTGAGTCCCAACTACGCAAGCGCGCTGCTCAAACGGCAGACGGGCCGCACGTTTATGCAGCTCGTGCAGGAGAGCCGCCTGGCACGCGCGGCAACATTGCTCGACGCCGGCGCCACTGCCGAAACCGCGGCGCGCGAGGCCGGCTACGCCAACATGAGCTTCTTCTACAAAAAGTTTGCCGAGCGCTATGGCTGCACGCCGGCCGTCTACCGCCGGCGTTTGCCCAGATAAAACCTGCCAAAATAAACCTGTCCCTTTTTGGCAGGTATCAGGAAGTGTCAGGGGCGGGGCGGTGACGGGGCGCAAGGGCGAAAAGAAGTATCGGGTTTGGTGCGCCCGCTTCTGCCCGTCCCGCGCGTGGGCGATACTCAGCTCATCGATCCGCGATGCAAAGGAGATGCTCATGGCAAACATCAAGTTCCCCGAGGGTTTCTATTGGGGTGGCGCCACCGCCGCCAACCAGTTTGAGGGCGCTTGGAACGTGGACGGCCGCGGCCCTTCCGTCGACGACCATTTCTTGGGCGGCAGCTACAAGGAGCCGCGTCAGATTACGACCGACATCGACCCCAACCGCTTCTACCCCAATCATGACGGTATCGATTTCTACCACCACTACGAGGAGGACATCGCGCTGTTCGCCGAGATGGGCTTCAATATGTTCCGCATGTCCATCTCCTGGAGCCGTATCTTCCCCAACGGCGACGACGCTGAGCCCAACGAGGCCGGCCTCGCCTTCTACGACCGCGTCTTCGACTGCCTGCGCGCCCACAATATCGAGCCGCTCGTGACCCTCTCGCACTACGAGATGCCCTATCACCTGGTCGAGAAATACAACGGCTGGGCGAGCCGCGAGCTCATCGGCTTCTTTGAGAAGTACTGCCAGACCGTCTTCGACCGCTATCAGGACAAGGTCAAGTTCTGGCTCACCTTCAACGAGATCAACTGCGGTACTCAGGACATGGGCAACCTCTTTGAGACCAGCATGATTCAGGGCTTTGAGGGTCCGGCGTCGGCGGTCCACACCACGCCGCAGGCTCGTATGCAGGCGTTGCATCACCAGTTTGTCGCCAGCGGCCGCGTCGTGCGCTATGCCCATGAGCATTACCCGCAGTTTAAGATGGGCAACATGGACTGCTTCATCCTTTCCTATGCCGCCACGTGCGATCCGGCCGACGTGTTCGCCACGCAGCAGGAGATGAATACCATGAACTGGTACTGCTCCGACGTGCAGGTGCGCGGCAAGTACCCGTTCTATGCCAAGCGCTTCTGGGCCGAGAACGATGTCGAGCTCGTGATGGAGGATGGCGACCTGCAGGATATCGCCGACGGCAAGGTTGATTTCTACACCTTTAGCTACTACATGTCCGGCACCGTGGGCACCCACAAGGATCACGAGATGACCGAGGGCAACATGACCTTTGGCGGTAAGAATCCCTATCTGGAGTCCACCGACTGGGGCTGGCAGATCGATCCGCTGGGCCTGCGCATCGCCCTCAACGAGATTTACGCCCGCTACGAGATTCCGCTGATGGTGGTCGAGAACGGCATGGGCGCCTACGACGAGGTCGAGGAGGACGGCTCCATCCATGACCCGTATCGCATCGCCTACCTGCAGAGCCACATCAAGGCCATGGGCGAGGCCATTGCCGATGGCGTTGACCTGATTGCCTACACCTGGTGGGGTCCCATCGACCTGGTTTCCGCCGGCACTGGCGAGATGCGCAAGCGCTACGGCTTCATCCACGTCGATAAGTACGACGACGGCACCGGTACCTACGAGCGCCGCCGCAAGGACAGCTTCTTCGCATACCAGAAGATCATCAAGTCCAACGGCACCGAGGGCTTGGAATAATTGAGCTCCGGCGTTCCGCCGAACGCCGGAACGGCCGCCGGCTACGTGACCACCGACGTCGATGACGACGGCATCTGGAACGCTTTTGTTCACCCGGGGCTTATCGAGGCTTAATCGACAATATGAGTGCCCATGGGAAAAGGTTTTGGAAGGGCTTGGAAGGGCTTGTGATTTGGGCCCTCGCCTTAGCATTTTGGCCATTTGGCACTATAATCACCATAGGTATGCGCATAACGTTGCGCTTAATCAAGAGGAGAAAACGTATGGGTCTGTTTGATATGTTCAAGAAGAAGGCTGAGCCCGTGGCTGCCGCTGCTCCGGCCTCCATTTCTGCTTCTGCCGGCGCCGACGTGCTGTGTTCGCCCGTCAAGGGCAAGGTCATCAAGATGGCCGACGTGCCCGATCCCGTCTTTGCTGGCGAGGTTTTGGGCAAGGGCTGCGCCGTGTGGCCCGAGGACGACCTGGTCTACGCTCCCTGCGACGGCAAGGTGACCGTCACCATGGGTCACGCCGTGGGCCTGCAGTCCGATAGCGGCATCGAGGTTCTGGTGCACGTTGGCGTCGATACCGTCAACATGAATGGCGACGGCTTCGAGGGCTTCGTCAAGGCCGACGACGTCGTGAAGGCCGGCCAGCCCTTGCTCAAGATCGACCGCGCCAAGATCGCTGCCGCCGGTTACAAGGACTGCGTCGTCGTGGCCGTGTCCAACACCGCCGAGTTTGCCGATGTCGAGCTCGCCGTCGAGGCCGAGTCTGCCGTCGCCGCCGGTGACGCCATCGTTAAGGTCGTCCGCAAGTAGTCTGCGGCATCCAGAAGATGCACAAGGGTGGTCGGGTTATCCGGCCACCCTTTTTTAATAGGCCGAGCAGGCGCATTTTATTGCAGGGGGCTTGCTTTATGGGCCATTCACTCGTCAAATTGAGCCGCCCACGCTTTTGCGACGTAGGGGGTTGAACGGAGCCGCTAATATGGACCTACTGTTACGACGTGCGCTGCGCGGGAAACGCAGCGCCGCTTGTTTGGAGGAATGTCATGAAAAAGAAGCTGCTGCTTGCGCCCCTGATGGCTGCCCTGGTCGCGTGCGTGGTTTTGCTTTCCGGCTGCGGAGGGCCTTCGGTGGAGGAGCTCATCACCAACGACCTTACGAGTCAGTTTGACGAGATCAAGAACGGCGGCGATGATTTCCTCTCCGGCCTGGAAGAGGCTTCGGGCGACGAGTTTGAGCAGCTGGGCATCGATCCCAAGGAGTATGCCAAGAGCTATCTCGAGGGTTTTGATTACAAGATCGGTGATGTGACGGTCGATGAGGACAAGGGCACCGCGACCGCCGAGGTCACCATCACCTGCAAGTCCATGAACAAGATCGTCGAAGATTTCGCCACCCAGTATCAGGAGAAGATCGCCGCACTCGATACGATGCCTTCCGAGGACGAGCTGTACAAGATGGCCGGCCAGGTGATGGTCGACGTGACCAAGGCCGCTAAGACCAAGGACACCAAGGTCACCTTTAAGTATTCCGCCAACGAGGATAACGAGTGGTCTGCCGACGATTCCGCAACCACCGAGATGATGAATGCGATGATGAACTAGTTCGTTGCGGCGTTTTACCAAACGCCGCAACTGCTCGACGCTGCGTGGGCACCAGAGCGACAACTTGTCATTCAAAGAGGACGGCATGACCAGAAGGTCTATGCCGTCCTCTTTTCATGCCAATTTGTTCGCTCTGGTGCCCGCTCGCTACTCGCCCAGCACCAGCGCTGCAAGTTCGTCCTGGGTGTCCACCACGTAGTCGGCGCCGGCGGCTTCCAGCTCTGCGCGGCCGCGGAAGCCCCAGCTGACGCCTGCGCTCTTAAGACCGGCGTTGTGGCCGGTCAGGATATCGACATTGGAATCGCCCACATAGAGCGTGGTCGCCGGGTCGGCGCCCAGCTCTTCCATCACATGCAGCGTGACGGGTGCCTCGGGCTTAGGCGGAAACGCATCGACACGGCCCTGTACCAGCGCAAAGCGCTCGGTACCAAAATACTTCTCGATAAGCGGGGCCGCCGAGACGTGGTCCTTGTTAGTGAGCACGGCAAGCTGCACACCCGCGGCACGCAAGCGGTCGAGCATCTCGATCGTGCCGGCATAGGGGGCGGTGTGGTCCTCCTTGTGCTCGCCGTAATAAGCCCTAAACTCGGCAAGCGTCTGCTCAAACATACGGCCGTCGCCCGCGTACTCGGCGGGCATAAAGCGCTCAACCAGCTTGAGCATGCCGTTTCCCACCTTGTATCGGTACTCGTCAACGGCAAACGTGGGCCAGCCGTGCGCCTCGCAGGTATGGTTGCCGGCGGCTGCCAGGTCCTCGAGCGTGTTGAGGATGGTGCCGTCCAGATCGAAGATCACATGGGAAAAAGCTGCTGCCATGAAAGCTCCCGTCATTGGGTTTCAAAACGCACCCCATAATACTGGGCTTACGCGTTGGGTGTGCTTGGAATCTGAACATCTCCAGGGATATCAGGTGACATCGCGCCGACCGTGCGATTCCGCCCTAGCAAATTCTCGGCAGCTGCTCTCCCACGAGCATGTCGAGGATGCGGGTAGAGCCCCAGCCGGTGCGCACGCGCACGGAGGGACGGGCGTCCGATCCAAGCGGCAGCACGCGGCCGATGATGGCGGCATTCTCGCCGTAGCGGGCGGCGCGCATGGCGGCTAGAGCCGCATCGCCTTGCTCGGCCGGCACCACGGCGACCATCTTGCCCTCGTTTGCCACCTGCAGCACATCGTAGCCGAGCATCTCACATGCCGCCTGCACGTCGGGGCGCACGGGCACGGCATCCTCGTCGATCTCCATGGCAACACCGCTGGCCTGGGCAAACTCGTTGAGCGTGGACGCCAGTCCACCGCGCGTGGGGTCGCGAAAGCAACGCGTGCCGGGCGCTGCGGCCAAAACGTCGGCAATCAGGTGGTTGAGCGGCGCGGCATCGCTTTCGATCGTGCTCGAAAACGCCAGGCCCTCGCGCTGGCTCATGATGGCGATGCCGTGGTCGCCGAGTGTGCCCGACACCAGGATGACATCGCCAGGCTGGCAGTTTGCACCGCTGAGCGCCACATCCGCAGGCACTTCGCCCACGCCGGCGGTATTGATGTAGACGCCGTCGGCCCCGCCGCGCTCAACAACTTTGGTGTCGCCGGTGATGATCGCTACGCCCGCCTCGCGCGCCGTCTCGGCCATGGTCTGCACAATCTGGCGGAGCTTATCCATGGGATAGCCCTCTTCGAGGATAAAGCCGCACGATAGGTAGCGCACGTTGGCGCCCGAGGTCGCGACATCGTTGACGGTTCCGCACACGGCGAGACGGCCGATGTTGCCACCGGGGAAGAACTGCGGCGAGACTACAAAGCTGTCGGTCGACATGGCGATGCGCCCGCTCGCGGGCAGCGCGGCGACGCCGGCGTCGTTGCCTTCGAGCAACTCGGGCGTCCCAAAGGCATCCAAAAAGACCTCATCGATGATGCGTTTCATCATCTGACCGCCGGAGCCATGGCCCAAAAGGACGGTGCTATCGGTGATGCTATGGGACATATCCAAAACTCCAATCGAGGACGGAATTGATAAAAATCGGACATGGCAGAATCGATGTTAAGTAAAAGCCAGCGAGCGCCATTCAGACGAAGTGAGTTGCCTTGAAAGAGGAGGCTGCTGGGCTTTTGCCCGCAGCCGACGATTGAAAGGCAAATCGCTCGCCTGAATGGCGCGCAGCGTCGACCAGTCCGCCGCTCGTTAGAACGGCGGAACCTAATAGTCGCGATAGCGGTAGTACGCCGCGCAGCTGCCTTCGGAGCTCACCATGCACGGGCCGACGGGGTGCTCGGGCGTGCAGGTGCGGCCAAAGAGCGGGCAGCCGCTCGGCGTGATGGCCCCGCGCAGCACGTCGCCGCAGCGGCACCCACGCGGCTCGACCGTCGCCTCAACGGGCACGTCAAAGCGGGTACGGGCATCAAAGCGCGAGAACTCAGGGCGGATGGAAAGGCCCGAGTTGGCAATTGGCCCCAGCCCGCGCCATGTGGTGTCGCATGGCTCAAACACCTGCTCGACCAGCTGTCGCGCCACGGGGTTGCCGTCTGCGTTGACGCCACGGCGGTAGGCGTTGTCGATCGCGGGCCTGCCCTCGACAGCCATCTGGACCAGCATGCAGATGCCTTGCAGGATATCGACCGGTTCAAATCCCGTGACCACGCCCGGGGTATCGAACTCGTCGACCAAAAAGCTAAAGGGCGCCAAGCCCGTGATAGTGGCGACGTGGCCCGGCAAGATAAAGCCGTCGATGGCGGTCTCGGGATCGTTGGCGATGGCGCGCAACGCCGGCGGCGTGGTCTTGTGGGCGCAATAGACCGAAAAGTTCAAAAGCCCGCGCGCCTCGGCCTCCAAGATGGCAGCGGCGATGGTGGGCGTTGTAGTCTCAAAGCCCACGCCCATAAAAATGACCGGACGATCGGGGTTTTGCTCGGCAATGTCGAGCGCATCGAGCGGGGAGTAGACGATGCGGATATCGCGCCCTGCCGCCTTTTGCGCAGCGAGCGAGGTGGACGATCCGGGCACGCGCATCATGTCGCCAAAGGTGGTGATGATGGCGCCGTCTATGTTGGCGAGCGCGATCGCGTGGTCGATGTCACGGTTGGCGGTAACGCAGACGGGGCAGCCCGGGCCGCTCAGCAGCTTGAGCCCGGCCGGCATAATGGAGCGAAAGCCATAGCGGCCGATGCTCACGGTGTGCGTGCCGCAGACTTCCATAAGGTTGATGGTGCGGTCGCCGACAAGACCGCGAATGCGTTCGATGAGCTCGCGAGCCAGCTTGGGGTCGCGAAATGCCGAAAAGTCGATACCGGAGCGCACCGGCTGTCCGGCCGCCACTAGTATGCCTCGGCCGGATTGCTGGCCAGTTGGTCTTCTTCGGCCAGTTCGGTCATGGCGTTAACGAGCTCGAGCGTTTCTTGCGCTTCCTGCTCGTCGACGATCTGGATGCCAAAGCCGGCGTGCACGAGAATATAGTCGCCAACCTGCGCCGTCGGCACGAGTCGCAGCGACACCGGACGCTCGACGCCCATCATGTCGACGGTGGCCTTGAGGCCGTCGTCGCGTTTGACTACTTTACCGGGGACGGCAAGGCACATATTGTTCCCCTTTTATACGCTTTGCGCTGGATAGGCGCTCGATAATCCATCAGTTGATGGTAGCGCTCGCGGGGTTCGCGGGCAAACGCGTTACGCCTGTGAGACGGCTGGGCACAGCGGTGTGCGAGAGCGAGCTACTGCGATGCGATCTGCGCAAGACGAGCGCTTGCGACCGCCGCCTGACCGTAGGCGATGCAGCCGTCATTGACGGGCACGGTATGGGGGATAAGGACAGTAAGACCTGCGCTTTTGAGCTCGCGGGTGAGGAGCTGGAGCAGAAGTCGGTTCATGAACACGCCGCCCGAGAGCGCGACGGTGTCGATGCCCTCGCACGCGCAGATCTCGCTGGCGATGCGTGCCGAGGAGCGCGCGACGGCGACATGGAAGTCGAGTGCGAGCCTGTCGGCGGGCACACTGGCTCTGGTTCCCTCCAAAAGCGCCGCAAAAAGTGAGCTGGGGCTCAGGACGAGAGACCTGCTCGAGGTAGCTTGGACAGTTAGTTCAGATTTGTACTTTTTAGAGTGGTAATGGGTGGTATAAATCGTCTGCGAGGACCCCGAATGGGTTGATTTGGGGTATCCGGCGGGCGAATTAACCGCAAATGAGGTGCCTGGAGAGCCCTCTTCGGGGTAATCTGAGCCAAAACCGTTGGTTAGAGGGTCTGTTTTTAATACAAATCTGAACAAACTGTCCAGTCGCAATGGGTCAGATGCGGAACAGCCGTCTTTATCGCCGGGAACATGGGTAATTTTGCTGCCGAGCGCGCGCCAGGCGGCGGCTTCGAGTTCGATGGCGGGCTCGCCTTCGTAGGTTGCCTGCTCGCAAATGCCCAAAACTGCAGCGGCGGCGTCAAAGAGACGCCCCATACTGCTCGTGCGTGGGCTGTTGATGTTCCGCTCGATCATCGTTGCCGTCACGCTGCGTGTTTGCTCGTCCAGGCCGTCCAAGAGCCGCTCGGCCCCCGGATGTTCAAGCAGGCCGAGCTCACTGAGCAGGGCAAAGGCGTTGCGGCGGGCGTCGCACACGGAGGCCGCCCCGCCGGGGAGCGTCCAGGTGCGCAAATGCGCGGCGCGCTCAAAGCCGCCAAGGCTGGCAACAAGAAACTCGCCGCCCCAAATGGTCCCATCGGTGCCGGCGCCGGTGCCGTCAAAGGCGATGCCAAGGACGCGCGCGTCGGTTGTAAGCTGGCCCGCGGCAATCGCCTCTGCCATTACGCTCGCGATGTGCGCATGATGGTGCTGCACCTCGACGAGCGGCAGATTGCATTTTCGCGCCTGCTCGCGCGCCCACTGGCTCGATAGATAGCTGGGGTGTAGATCGCAGGCCAAGGCGGCGGGCGCCAAGTCAAAGAGATCTTCCAAGCGCGTGCGCGCGGCGTTCCAGGCATCGAAGGCCCCGCCGTTTTCAACATCGCCGATATACTGCGACACAAAACAGGTTGCCTCGCCGTTCGTCCCTTCACGCGTGAGCGCAATCGTGGCCTTTTGTTGTGGCCCGCAGGCGAGCACGCAGGACGGAGCGCCGTCGAGCGCCGGCAACGGCAGCGGCTGGGGTGCATATCCGCGAGCGCGGCGAACGGGCATGGCGACCCCACCGACCACGCGCACCACGGAATCATCGTAGCGCGAGAGAATCGCACGGTCGTTGCCAAGTAGCGCGTCAGCGATGCCGGCGGCAACAAGGTGCTCCCAGGCAAGGGTATCATCGGTCTCGATAGGTTCCTCGCTCAGGTTTCCGCTGGTCATGACGAGCGCGTGCATGCCGCGAGCTTCTGCCGCGGCAAGCAACAGATGCTGAAGCGGTGTATAGGGGAGCATAACGCCAAGCTCAGGAAGGTTGTGCGCGACGGACGGCGCGAGCGCGTTGGGGGAGCCGCCGCTCTCGCAAACGGCACGTCGGCGCAGCAGCACGATGGGGCGAATGCTGCCGGCCAGCAGGCCGCGCTCAACGTCGTTGACATGGCACAGGCGTTCAGTATCGGCAAGGCCGCGCACCATAACGGCAAGCGGCTTGTTGCTGCGGCGTTTGCGGCGGCGAAGCTCGGCTACCGTCTTCTCGTTGGAGGCGTCGCATGCCAAGTGAAATCCGCCCAGACCCTTGATGGCGACGATACCGCCGTTGGCCAGCAGCTCAACACAGCGGTCGATAATGGCGTCGCTGGTCTTGCGCGTAGTGCCGACGGTCAGCGACGCGGCGGCGTCGCCGGCCTCGCGCCACGTAATGTGCGGCCCGCAATCAAAGCAGGCATCGGGCTGCGCGTGAAACCGCCGGTCAAGCGGGTCGCCATACTCTGCGGCACAGGTGGGGCACATGGGAAAGCAATCCATCGAGGTGGCCGCTCGGTCATAGGGCAGCGACCGGATGATGGTAAAGCGCGGTCCGCAGTTGGTGCAGTTGATAAAGGGATAGTGAAAGCGTCGGTCGGCGGGGTCGAACAGCTCGTGTAGGCAGTCGTCGCACGTGGCGATGTCGGGCGAGACGAGCGTCGTGTGGGCGGTTTGATCCTGCGATGCCACAATGCGAAAGCCCCGCTCGTTGGCGGCGTCCCAGTCGCCGGGCGCTAGGTCCATAACCTCGACATGCTCCACACGAGCTGCCGCAGGCGCATGCTCGGAAAGCGCGGCGACAAATTCGTCGAGCGCCTCGCTTAGGGCGTGCGCCTCGATATGCACGCCATCGCCCGCGTTAAGCACCCAGCCGCAAATGCCGTGCGCCATGGCCTCGCGATACACAAATGGCCGCATGCCAACGCCCTGCACAATGCCCGTCACATGAATATGCACATGCCGCATGCGACCTTCCTTCATCGAGACCTGCCAAAAAGGGACAGGTTTATTTTGGTCGGTAAAACGTTAAACCTGCCAAAACAAACCTGTCCCTTTTTGGCAGGTGCGCTGCGGGAAATCCCGCTACAGCCCCAGGCTCTGCTCGGTGGCGGCGCAGGTGAGCTCGCCGTGCTTAACGCCGCGCAGGCCCAGCAGACGGTCAGCCAGCTCGTAGACACGCTCGCCGCGACCCTTAAGCGCCAGAATTTCCAGGCAGTTGTGGTGGTCCAGATGCACGTGCATGGTCGAGACAATCTCGTCGGTGTAGTCGTGCTGCACCTCGTCCAGACGGCGCGTCAGATCGCCGGTATGGTGGTCATAGATCATGGTGAGCGACCCGATGACCTGCTCGTCGGGCGTTCGCATCTGCTCCTTGGCAATGGAGGCGCGAATCAGGTCGCGCACGGCCTCGGAGCGGTTGGCAACGTCGCCGCGGCGCGCGATTTGCTCGTCAAAGCGGCGCAACAGGTCGTCGGGCGCGGTGACCGAAAAACGGACCAGCTCGGAGGCGGAGCCGCTGCAACGGCAGCCCACGTCGCCGGTCGGCCCGTGCGGATGCTCGTGCTCGCAGGCGTGCTCGTGCTCGGCCACGCTACACCAGCTTTACGGAGCCAACGGAGTTATGGTCGGCCTCGATGGCCTCCTCGTAGCCCTCGAGTGCGTCGTGCGCCTCGTGGAGCGCCGCCATGGCGGCCTCGAGCTTGGCGCCAATGCGCTCCATGTCAAAGTTCTCGGTCGCATGCAGCAGCTGATGGCTCCACTCGTGGGCGAGCTCAATGGTGTCGTCGACCTGCTTGACGCTCATGGCAAGCTGGCTCATGTTCATTCCGACGTCATGCATGGGAAATCTCCTTTTGTACGGGTCTAATCAGTGGTTCAGATTCTACTACGCCCGCTTTACGCATCGCCGCATAAGAAAACGGGTGCGAGTCCGTCTGACCCGCACCCGTTCACTGGGGGCTGTTTGTGATTACCATACTATCCGTGGTCGCGGGCGCAACACCCGGCTCTCCGGCGAGCGGCACAAAACCACTCATGGACGGCAACACATGACCGGCGTATTACAGGTGCTTCTCAAGCAGCGCCTGCAGCCTGGCCTTGGGCAGCGCACCGACGGAGCGGTCGATTTCCTCGCCGTTCTTAAAGACAACCAGCGTGGGGATGCTCATAACGCCAAACTTCATGGCCAGGTCCTGATTGTCGTCGACGTTGCATTTGGCGACGGTAATCTTGCCGGCCAGCTCGTCGGCCACTTCGTCAACAATGGGCGAGAGCGAACGGCAGGGACCGCACCACGGTGCCCAAAAATCAACCAGCACGGGAAGGCTGCCGTTAACGACGGAATCGAAATTCTCGGGGGTAATCTGCTTAATGTCAGCCATAGTGACCTCCATAGTGCGACGCGGCTCGGCCGCGTAAAACTCAGTACGACCGTGCTTATACCCAACGGCCCGCAATGCAACCACTCGCGGGCGGCTCTTTTATATAATGGTGGGCATGCAAACGATTGGAGAGCGCATGCCCACGTCACAAAGCCAGAAAAAAGAAGCCATCGCCCAGGCGGCCGAGCAGGAGCTCGCATCGCTCGCGGGTCGCGGCGTGCGTATCGCGGGTAACGCGTGCTCGCCGATTGTGCTGGTAAAAGGTGATTTAGACGATGCCGAGCGTGCGGGTGGCGAGCTGGCTGCCGGTCCAGACGGCGCCGCGTTGCGTAAGGCGCTCGGCGCCATCGGTTACGCGCCCGAGGATTTCTGCGTGCTGGCAAGTGTTGCCGGCGCGGGCGACGGGGCGGTTGCGGCAGGCGAGGACCTGCCGTGCGAGCTGTTCCGCGAGGCGCTCGAGGCCTTGGACCCCGAGGCGGTCCTGCTGTTGGACGATCGCGCGGCCGATACCATGCGCGAGACCTACGCAGACATGCTCGTGGCGATCGACGACTTTGATACCGCCATGCTCAAGCCCGGCTTGGTCGCCCACGTGCAGGGTCGTCGCGTACTCGCGCTCGACGGCTTTGAGGCCGCGCTGACCGACAAGGCCGCCAAGCAGCGCATGTGGGCCTACATCAAGCAGCTGACCCCGGCCGCCGCGCCGCTGTAGCGGACTGGCGCCGGCAAGGCGGTCCTGATGGGTCGAGCGCGGCGCCGACTTGTCGCGCCCTTACATCACTGCGCGAAACTCAAATCGATCGCCGTGAATGCGAAACTGGCAGTTGCCGTTCATGCGCTCGACGGCAAGCTTAATGCTCCTGGTTCCAAAGCCGTGTCCGGTGTGCTCGGCCACGGGCATGCCGTCGACCATGCGCGGCGGGCGCCCAAACGTGTTGGAGACCAAAAGTAGCAGTTGTCCGTCCTCGCAACGCAGGTCCAGATCGATAAATCGCTTGCCCTGGGGAGCGGCGCTTGCGGCGACGATGGCGTTGTCCAGGGCGTTTGAGAGTACGCTAAACAGATCGACGTCGGCTACATGGACGCTCTCGGGCACGGCGGCGCGCAAATCGGCGCTGATGCCGTTTCGGTTGATATCGGAGCTAAATGACGAAAGCACGATATTGACCGTGTCGTTGGCGCAGTAGCGGCGCACAGCGGTGCGGTCGTTTGTCTCGCAGAGCTCGTCGATGCGCTCGAGCGCCTCGTCGATGCGGCCCTCCTCGATCAAAGCTGCAAGGCCGCGCAGGAAGTGCCGCATGTCGTGGCGGAGAACCGAAAGCTCCCGTCCAGATTGGCGCCAGGCCTCGAGCTCCTTGATGGCTGCGCTATCGCGGGTCGCGAGCATCCAGCGCTCGCGCTCGGCGATTTCCTTTGCCTCGTATTCGCGCAGATACACAGTAAGAAACATGAGGTAGAACGCGCAAAGCGCAAACGCCAAAAACTCAACCGTCACCACGGAGCCCGAGTGGAAGAGCGTGGTGTAGACGTTGGTGGCGTAGTCAAAGATGTAATAGACGAGCGGCAGGATGAGCAGAATCTCGAGCTCGGTGGGGGTTTTAACCGCCAGGCGCGGACCGATGTCGCTGGCCCAATGCAGCAGGATTGCAAAGACGACGGCCGTGGTGATAATGCGTGCCGCGTAGTACGCGATTTGCGAGTCGGTGGCGGCGAGCGCGGCGATGCCCATCCAGTTGCTGAACTGGCAGCTCAGATAAGCACTGGTGACGCCCAGCATAACGAGCAGCGGGCTCAGGCGATAGCGCGCGCACAGGTAGATGACGAGCGGCAGATGCACGACGAGCGGATATACCTGACGGGCGAAAAGCTCGCCGCCGACGGCATTGGCGAGGCCGAATGCGCATCCGGTTACGGCGCCGACCATCACCAGCTCAAGCGCATGACGCCGGTTGATCTCGATACCGCAGAGCGCCGCCGAGGCAAAAACGCCAAAAAGCAGGGTCGTTGCGTGATGGATTGCCCAAAGTACCATCTCGGCCGCGGGGAGCATTAGCGCCTCCCGCTCTCGAACCGTGCCGCAAAGTAGGCATCCTGGAAACCCTGCTTGCAACTGCGCGCCAGCGGGATGCAAGCGCCCGAGCGCATGACGATATCCGTGCGGTTGAAGTGGTCGATATTGCGCAGGTTGACCTGGTAGCTACGGTGACATTTAAAGAAGTTCGCGTTTTTGGCCAGCTGGTCCTCGATGTTGCGGAACGGCTCGAGCGCTTCGATGTCGCGCCCGTCGCGCAGGTGGAATACCACGTGCTTGTTGCGGGCCTCGGCGTATTCGATATCGGACAGGCGCAGGGCATGGTATCCAAAGGACGTTTTGGTCACGAGCTCATCGGTCGCGTCAGGTCGCATGCTCGAAAGCTCGTCGAGCAGTTGCGCCAGACGTTCGTACGTTACGGGCTTGAGCAGGTAGTCGAAGGCGCGGACCTCATAGGACTCCAGCGCGAACTCGGGCGATGAGGTGAGGAACACCAGTCGCACGGCTGTATCGGATTGGCGCAACTCCCGCGCGGTGTCCATGCCGTTGACGAGCGGCATGATCATGTCGAGCAGAATGATGTCGGCGCGCGATGCGGCATGGCGGGCCAGCAGGTCCTCGCCGCGCGTGACGAGTGCAACGTCGACCGCCGTGCCCGTCTCGGTCGACCAGCGGTCGATCATCCGGTGCAGTCTATCTAGAAAAGCGACGTCGTCGTCGCAGGCGATGATCTTGAGCATTCGGGCCCCCTTAGTAGTTCGATTTTGCCACATTGGGTGCGCGCCGCCCGCGGAGGAACACCCCGTTTGCGCCCCACGGTGCGCAACTCGCGCCGAGCGGCGGGGCGTCAGTTTTGACGGCCGCACAATACTTCATGGATACACATGTCAATCGATGCCGGCGGTCGGACGGGGAGTCAGGCCGACCGCCGGCGCCAAGCGATAGCGAACATTGCGAAAGCATAGGGGTAAGGGGAGCCGTGATGAGGGAGAAGAAGATGGGGATGCGCAGACTTGCTGCTTGCGTGCTGGCTGCAGCGCTGGCGCTTGGGGGCGCGGTGACGACGCTCGCCACGCCTACGGTAGCCGAGGCGTATCCGTCCGCCGCGATCAAACCGAAACACCTGAAAAGCGAGCTTTCGTATGGCGAAAGTGATGTAATCCAACTTTCCGGCGGCAAAGACTATTGGTTTGCCGGCACGGTTGATATCGACCACTATGAGGTCGAGGGCGGCACCAAGGAGAATCCGACCCGCCTATATTTCACCGACAGCTCGTCTCTGGGCGGTCCGCTGACCGTCGAGCGTGACCTTACATATTCGCAACACCCGCTCTTTGTGCTCAAGGGCGGTTATGTCGAGTTCATCGGTGATTCGGATGTCTCGACCGAGGTACGCTGCGATGGAAAAACGTTTTTGAGCGATAGCAATGATTACGAAGCGCGTGGAGGTGTCGATAAACCGAATACGGGCAAGAGCCTCAACCTTTCCGTGAAAAACCTCAAGCTTGTTTCAAGGACCGAGAACAAAGATACCGATCGGGCAATCACGCTCTATGGAACCATGGGTGCGGGGGAGACGGCCAGCTTCACGAACGTGAGTGTCAGCGGTTGGAAATGCTGCAAGAACAGCGCATTCAAGGTTGACCAGGGTAATGAAATTTACGAAGCCTCGCCGGCGCCTGTAACTATCAGAGGCAGCCAGGTCGCGGTGGATGCAACGTTTGTCAACTGCACGTTTAAGAATAATAGTGATGACTGCGTCGGCGCCTTGAGCGTGGTCGGGCGGTCGAAGACTCCAAAAGTTACGTTGAACGGCTGCACGTTCGAAAACAACAGTCAGGGAATGATTGCATGCGACGAGATGAAGGTTGAGAGCGGTCATGTGCATGCGGGCAATATTGGCGTCAAAAATGCCATAGTCGCCCTGAATAACTGCAGTATCCGTTCAACAAATAAC